>QKCF01000476.1 GCA_003246935.1 Sunxiuqinia sp.
AAAGGTGAAGGAGAGAAAACACTTTATAAGTATATTGGTGACGACAAATCGTTCGACCTTGGTGTAAACTGGTACCTCAACAAGGACAAACTGAAACTGTCGCTTCACTATGTGAATCAAAAAGGGTCAACTTCATCCAACGTCGGCGACTACCTGGGAATGGCTTTACAAGTGAAGTTATAAATTGATTATTTCTGGAATAAAAACTCAAAATTCAATCCAATATGAATACGAAACTTCTAAATCGACTGATCGCGTTCAGCCTGGTTATTGCAACAATCGCAATGACATCATGTACCGGAGGCTCAAAAAAAGCAAACAGTGAAGCACCTGCGGAGATTACTGTGTTTGCAGCTGCCAGTCTTACAAACGTTTTGAGCGAACTGATCGACTCATTCCAGGTTGCCAACAATGCCAAGGTGATCACCAACATGGCATCGAGCGGAACATTAGCCCGCCAGATTGAACAAGGAGGAACACCCGAAGTCTTCATCTCGGCAAGTAAAAAATGGGCCGATTATGTCGATAGTTTAGGCTTTGTGCAACAGCCATTCAAGGATAAAATTGCGCAAAACGACTTGGTCTTTGTAGCTCCTAAAGAAAGCGAGCTAGAAGCCTTTACGGTGGACAGTACCTTGGACCTCGCGTCAATGCTGACAGATGGTCGTCTTTCGATCGGAGACCCGTCGCACGTACCGGCAGGGAAGTATGCAAAACAAGCACTAAGCTATTATGGTTGGTATGATAAACTTGCCGACAAATACCTTCCTGCAAAAGATGTTCGCTCTGCCTTGATGGTCGTTGAGATGGGTGAAGCTCCGATGGGAATCGTATATCTTACCGATGCTGAAGAATCGAGCAAAGTGAAGATTGTGGGTACATTCCCAAGTCGTTCTCACAAGCCAATCGTCTACGTTGCTTGCATGCTAAAGAAAAATGAAACAGCCAAAGCCTTCTACAGCTACATCAAATCAGAAAGTAGTTCGGCTATTTGGGCGAAGTACGGTTTCAACCAATAAAGAATCTTTTTTCTTCCATAACAGAGGTTCTACATATCTCTCATAAAACGTAAGATTAGTTTAACCCAACTAATCATGGGCTTAATACTAATTTTACGTTTTTCCTTTTTCAATTTCGATTTTCCGAAAAGCACGCGATAAATCTTATCTTGAACCCCAAACAGCAAACGAATGAACATATTCAGTTTCACTAGTTCCGAATTGGAGGCCATTAAACTATCGGTTGGAGTAGCGGTTTACTCATCCATTATATCGCTGCCCTTTGCCTTGTTGTTTGGGTATTACCTGGCTCGAAGACAATTTCCGGGAAAAGCAATCGTGGAAAGTATCATCCACCTTCCGTTGGTAATGCCGCCGGTAACAACCGGGTACCTGCTTCTGCTTATTCTGGGAACTCGTGGCTTTATTGGAAAGTGGTTATATGCAGCCTTCGGTATCAAACTGGCCTTTACCTTTGAAGCTGCCGTAATTGCGTCTGTTTTTGTATCGTTCCCGCTGATCGTTCGCTCAATCCGCACAGCGATAGAAATGGTTGATCCCAGTCTGGAAGATGCCTCGCGCATTTTGGGTGTAGGCCGACTGAAAACATTTTTCAGGATTACGGTTCCGCTGGCAGCTCCCGGTATTGTTTCCGGAACGATCTTAGCCTTTGCCCGCTCATTGGGCGAGTTTGGTGCAACCATCACTTTCGCGGGAAACATTGCCGGCGAAACGCAAACCTTACCGTTAGCCGTGTTTGCTTATATGCAGGTTCCAGGCCGTGAAATAGAAACCCTCCGCTTAGTGCTCATTTCAGTGCTCATATCACTCTTTGCTATGGCTCTATCCGAATTATATATCCGTAAAATGAAACGCTCATGATCCAGGTCGATATTCAATTGAAACGTGATAATTTCGATGTCGTTGTTAAGGAAACCTTTGGCATGGGAATCACTGGAATTTTTGGACCTAGCGGATCAGGAAAAACATCCCTTTTAAATGCCATCTGTGGATTAGCAAAACCAGAGCAAGGCTTCATCAGTATCAATGGTAAAAAAGTATATAGCATTGATGAAAAAATTAATGTTCCGGTAGAACAACGTCGTATTGGCTATGTATTTCAGGAGGGCCGTCTCTTCCCTCACCTGACGGTTGAGAAAAACCTGCGGTACGGAATGAAAGGCACTGATAACAACGGCATGTTTAACAAGGTGGTAGAGCTATTGAAACTGGGACATATTCTGAAGAGCAAACCGGCAAAAATATCCGGAGGAGAACGGCAGCGGACAGCTATTGGCCGTGCATTGCTTTCCTCGCCCGAGTTGTTGCTGCTCGACGAACCTTTTTCGGCGCTCGATGTGCACCTGCGCCAGCAAATTCTACCCTTCATTCTGAAGATTCAGCAAACCATTAAAATTCCGATTTTGGTGGTGAGCCACGATATTTCGGATTTGTTGAAGCTAACTAACCGCCTTTGCCTGCTGAAACAAGGACGGGTGATTGGACACGACGATTATCACGTGTTGCTACGACACCCCGAATTGCAAGCTTCGTTCAGTAGTCACAGCCTGATTAACGCCGTATCGATGACGGTTGCCCGGGTTGATGAAGAAAGTGGAATAACCACACTAAGCTATGGAGAAACAGAAAACTGGATTAAGGTGGTATGCGAAAAGAGCCGTTTGACCTACCGCAAAGGTGACCAGATTAAGATCTTCATTCCCAGTGATGATATTGCATTATCTGCCACACGATTGCCTTATGTCACGATTCAGAACCAGTTGGAAGGTGTCATTCAAGACATTATCCCACGTGGCAATGTGCGGATATGTATCGTTAATGTTGGCTTCCCGCTCCTCGTAGAGATTACCGCCGAATCACTTAAACGAATGGACATTGGAATTGGCTACCCCGTTTGGTGCCTGTTTAAATCCGTGGCCATTGATGTGGCAAGTTAGTTTCAAAATTCAATGGTTAGCTGTACAGGGCCGCTTTCTTCGTGCGGAAAGTTCGACAAGGTAAGCCCCAGCAACCGAACTCCTTTTACATAGGGAGCTTCGTTCACAAGTAACTCATCCGCCACGTTATGAATGGCTTCCTGGGTTCTGAATAAATCCAGCTGCGTACGGCTTCGGGTGATCTGCTCAAAGTCGGCGAACTTAATCTTCAGAGTTAATGTGCGGCCAAAGGTTTGCGAACGCTGCAAACGCCGCCATACTTCATCTTCAATTTTCGCAAGCTGCTCCCGCAAATCATCCAACTCGGTGTAGTCGGTCGAAAAGGTATTCTCAGCACCTAATGATTTTCGCTCACGCGAGGAGATCACCGGCCGGTCGTCGATTCCCCGAACGATTTTGTAATAATAAGCACCGGCTTTTCCAAACTGACGAACCAGGTCGGCTTGTTCCAACTTCTTCAGATCTGCACCAGTGTATATGCCTTGGTTGTTGAGCTTCTCTGCGGTTTTCTTTCCGATTCCGAAAAACTTCCCGATCTCCAGCTGTTCCAGGAAGGCTTCCGCCTGGTCGGGCGTAATCACAAACAAGCCATCGGGCTTATTCACATCCGAAGCTACCTTGGCCAGGAACTTACAATACGACACACCAGCCGAGGCCGTCAAACCGGTTACTGCTTTAATCCTGGCCTTAATCTCGCGGGCAATCAAAGTGGCCGATGGTTTGCCTTTTTTAGCATGGGTTACATCCAGGAAAGCCTCATCTAGCGACAAAGGCTCAACCAAATCAGTGTATTCGTAAAAGATCTCCCGAATTTGTTGACTGACCGCTTTGTATTTGTCGAAGCTGGGACGCACAAAAATCAAGTGCGGACACTTACGCCTGGCCACGACCGATGGCATCGCCGACCACACCCCGTATTTACGTGCTTCGTAACTGGCCGCAGCAATCACGCCCCGTTCGCGCTCGCCACCAACAACCACAGGCTTACCTTTCAGCAGAGGATTATCGCGCTGTTCCACCGATGCGAAAAAGGCATCCATATCCACATGTATAATCTTTCGAAGCTCGGGCTGCATTCCGTAAAAATAGTATTTCGGAACGAAAGGAAAGCAGAAAGACAAACTTCCACTCATCATGATTTATAATCCAGACAATTTTAACTGCCGATTTGCAGATCCTATGCAGTTAAGAGAACCGCTTTATCAACGACACCTCCTGATATTCTTTAAATACAGGTATACCGTTGCAATTGCTAAAGACGATTAACTATATCGCCTTAAGCTTCGTAAAAAAAAATCATAACGCTTTTTCGTTCTTTTATCCGGCTCGGGATGAATTAGCTTTAATCCAATAACATCTCTTTAAATTCCAGATTATGAGTGCAAAGCTTCTCATTATATTCGTTGTTATTGTTGGCACCCTCCGGGCAACGGGTCAACCCAGTGCACTTTCGAATGAGCAAAATCACAAATTGCTGACATTAGCCAGTAAACTATTTGAACTTTCGCCGCAATTCCAGTATAGCTTAGGTACTTATAAAATAAAACAGAACTATCAGGAGATCAAGGATGCTGAAATATACGACAATTATTATTTAGCCAATTACCTAGACTCTTTGAATAAAAAACCGCTTAATCCGTTGTTCAATTATCAAGTCGGGATGTTTTATCTAAAGAATGACTATCCGAAAACGGCAACGATGTGTTTCGAGAAAGCACTCGAAGCTTTAGATCTCAGTTATTTTGATCAGGATAGCGCTCAATATTATTCTTACAGCGGACTTTTTAGAACCCAGTTATACGATAAAGACGCTTACACGGACTTTGAGAAAGCACTTACGATCAATCCCTCCGATTCCCTAGCTGTTAACTTTTACTATATGTCACTTCTTCTATCAGGCGATATTGATAAGCTGCGAGAGAAGTGTATCACTCAGTTAGAATCCAATGCACCATACCCATACGCTTATTTGTTATTACTGATCATGGCTGATGCAATGGAAAGGATACAGACCATCACCCTCATTCTAAACGAAAATGAGGAGAATTTTAAAGCGTACCGGGATACCAGTTTTGAAGCTTTCTATCACTACGACCTGATCAAGAAATATGCACGTAGATATCCCCGGGACAATGACGTGAAAAACACGATTCTGTTGGGCAATGTGTTTTTACTGTCCATAAAAGGTACTGCCAATTGTGATCGAGCGGATTATCAGGATGGATTTGAATATCCCAAGGAAGAAAGCAAACGAATACAAAAGCTTCAACAGGAGATCGCCGACAACTTTCGTCAGAAAAAACTTAATGACTATTCAGCTTATAATGCACTCGGGTATACCTACCTCATGCAAAACAACTATGAGCAGTCAATTTTCTATTTAAATAAAGCGAATGATGATTTTCCGAAAAGAAAATTGTGCGACGACTTCAACCCTTCTGATTCTTATGCTGGTTTAAATATTGTATACTGGATTGCTCGCGATACAACAAAGATCATCGAAAACATGGAGCGAAAATTGGAAAACCTGGGTGACGACTACATGTCATCCGACGATTATCTGCTCCTGGCTCAATGCTATTATCACAAAGGTGAATTTAGCAGGGCTGAAGAATATACGGTGCAAGCCATCAGTAAGAACCCCGAGAACTTTGAGGCACTCCAGTTGAGAGCCCACTTATTTTTCTTTCTGGGCAACAACACACTGCTTACAGACTTCTTAAATCAGGCGCAGGAAGTTATAACAAGTAAAAATCAAGCAGCCAACTTCTTACTGCAATATGCTATTTATAAAATTTATTTTGGAGACATGAATAGTGCCACCGAATTGCTCAGCCAAGCTCGAACGATAAAAGGAAAGGGCGAATGGGAATTGGGCGATACCCTGGAACGAGAATTTTTATCACCCCAGTAGTCGTTACACTCTCCCTTTATGATGTAATTTTTCGCTCCCTGCTGATCAGCTAATTTCCCCCGTATAGATTTTAATCCTAAAGCTTTTAACCGTAGAGATGAGAAGTTGAGACCCCAAAATAGTCAAAAACAACCTTCGAATGAACAATAAACCCATTTCTAGGGTCGTACTAGCCGCATCTACGATAATAGAAATCATTTCTAAAGTCGTACTTGTCACATCTACGATAATAGAAATCTTATCTATGACCGTACTAGCATTAAGTACGACACGAGAAAACGCATCTACGATCGTACTAGCAATATCTATGACAATAGAAATCATTTCTACGACTGTACCAGCCACATCTATGATTGTAGAAATCTAATATTTAATGGTTAATGTTCATTAAACTGTGTCATGTAAACAAAAGGATGGTTTTAAAATTTATATGATAAAGAAAAAACAAAAAAGTCCGGCATTACCGGACTTCTATCTTATGCTAGTTTAAAGCTAATGATTTTAATACATTGACGGTATCGACTGCGATTACCTTTTCTTCGTTGGTTGGGACAACCATTACTTTTACCCGCGACTCGGGGGCAGTGATAACTTTAAGCTCGCCCCGTATTCCTTTGTTGGCATCTTTATCGAATGAAACACCCATGTATTCAAAGCCGGAACAAACCGCCTCCCGTGTTACCGGACCATTCTCGCCTATTCCGCCGGTAAAAATGATCAAATCAATTCCTCCCATTTCTGCGGCAAACGCTCCAATATAGCGTCGAACACGCGAGTAGTACATCTTTAGCGCCAAGGACGCCCGAGGATTATTTTTATTCCATGCTTCATTTTCAATATCGCGCATGTCTGACGAAACGCCTGAAATACCCAGCATTCCACTTCTTCGGTTGATTAAATCGTTCGCACCCTGCAGATCGAGTCCTTCTTTTTCCATTAAGAACAACAAGGCACCAACATCCAGGTTCCCAACACGGGTTCCCATAATCAGGCCTTCAACCGGCGTAAAACCCATAGAAGTATCGTACGACTTTCCTTTTTTAATAGCTGCAATAGACGCTCCGTTTCCTAAATGGCAGGTTACAATGTTAATTTTATCCATGTCCACGCCCAAGTGCTCGCAAGCCTTCTCGGCTACATACTTGTGGCTGGTTCCGTGGAAACCATACCGGCGCAATTTATGCTTGGTGTAAAACTCGTACGGGATGGCATAAAGAAACGATTCCGGTGGCATCGACTGATGAAAAGAAGTATCGAAAACAGCTACCTGGGGCACATCAGCCAAAAGCTTCTCCATGGCTTCGATACCTGCAATATGAGCCGGGTTATGTAACGGAGCCAAATCACTCAGTTTATTTATCTGCTCTTTAACGCTGTCGGTGATTAACACACTCTCGCTAAAAGATTCACCTCCATGGGCTACACGATGCCCAACAGCCTGAATTTCCGACATCGTTTCAATTACACCATGTACCGGGTTTACCAGAGAATCCATAATCAGGCTTATACCTGCTTCGTGATCTGGTATACGACTGGTAGAACTGAATTTCTGATATTCGCCATCGATCAAAGGCTTGTGTGTCAGCCCCCCTTCTTCCTGCCCAATGCGCTCAACCACGCCAATTGCCTTTACCTCAGGCTCCTCTACATTCACCATATCAAGCAATTGATATTTAATAGATGAACTGCCACAATTTAAAACTAATACAATCATTAATACTTTTGTTTTATTGGTTCATGCCCTAATTGTTTATCAAACAAAAAGATAGGACGATATTTTTTCATACTAGGGGACGCAAATATAATATTCATGATCAAACAAAAAAACGTTTTAACGAATCCCGTTTATAGGTTTTCAAGAATAGTTAAAAGTCAATTGATCAAATGATTAATAAAACGAATTTGATAGCCGGAAGTCGTGTCCTTGATAATCGAGCCGGAATAGCAGAAAGCTGCAAAAAGCAATCGGATCATGCTCAATCTCCCCCTTGTTTGGAACGAGGAGGAAGCAACTTAGAGTTTGCAAATCATTCTTATAAAATGTAATTCAGATTTATGTCTACACATTAAGCAATCCTGATGCAATGGCATTGTAAATGTGAAACAAGCAGCACGCCTTTGCAAACAATGGGCAGTCAAAGAGAAACTTGAGGACAATATGTTATCTAAGATTTCGTGTATTTAGTAAATTAGCAAAAACAATCAAAGTTGTTCATTCCAGATCATATCGGTATGGAAAGAACAATTGCATAAAACAGATATAAGAAAAATAAACGCAATTGCATTTCGAATAGCGTTGTATTATAATATGAGAGGTAAAGTAAAAATATTAGCCAGCCTGATTTTGATATTTTGTTCATGCTACTTTTCTGGGTGTTATTTCGGAAAAGATAATTTCTCTTCGGTGAAAAACTATTACGAAGACGGAACATTAAAGAGCATTATGCCATTAATAAATAGTAAAAAGCAGGGGACATATAAAGAATATTATAAGAATGGACAACTTAGAGTGATAACCCAATTTTTTGAAGATGAAAGAGAAGGATTGCATGCCGAGTTTTCAGAGAATGGTTTTCAAATTAATGAGTCCTTTTTTGATAATGATCAACAAAAATTACTTAAGACATACAAATATACTTCAGACCTACAGCATGTAAAGGAAGAAATATTTTTGATCGATCAGGATATCCAAGTGGGAGAAATTGTTTATAACCGGAATTGGAAAATCCTACCCGAAATGAGTTTTTATTTTTCTTGCGAGATGAACACAGACACTCTTGAAATCGGAGAAATTGAGATGTTGGATTTTAAAATATACTCAACCACAGGGTATGAAAAAGCAAAAATTTGGATTTATATTAAAAATGAGGATAGAATATATTTTTCATCAGATACAAGTACGGTTTACAATAATGAGTATAAATTAAAGGTAGTTGGGAGGAATCTCGGATTAAATAAAATTAGAGGGAAAATTTTCTTAGAAAGTGATCCTACTCCCAAGGGAGAATACAATTTGATTGAATTTCCGATTTATCAAAACTTTTTTACATCTAAGAGATATTGAGACTGTTGTTTTGACAATGAAGTCGAAAATTGAAAAAATTAAATAAAATACTATCTACCCCTCGTTTGTAACGAGGGGTAAGCAACTTAGAGTTTGCAACTCATTCTTAAAAAATGGAATTCAGATTTATGTCTGTACGTTCACCAATCCTGATGCTATGGCATTGTAAATGCGAAACAATCTGCCCCTCGCGGCAAACAAAAGGCCCTGAACAAAGCTGATTTCCTAAAACTACTACTCTTCTTCCGAAAACTGTTACCCCTCCCCCTTGTTCACCGTATAACTTTGCATTATAAATTTTAACCTAAAGCAAAAATGAAAAAGTTAAACTTAATTCTAGCAGCAGTAATACTTATTGGTTCATTCACTGCAAACGCACAGTCGAAAAAAGAAGTTGCTGATGCAAAAAAACAACTCGACGAAATTTTAGCCGGCAATAAGCTAACCGAGGAATATCTACAGAAATTCGATACCCTTGATTTTGTGGTTTACAGTAACCAGGAATGGGAACGCCTGCACGAAAGCCATGCCGACGATATTCTGGTTTATTATCCTGATGGAAGCACAACAGTTGGTTTGGAAGACCACATTGTTGCGTTAAAGCCGATGTTTGTTTTTGCACCAAACACCAATATTAAGGTGCACCCAATTCGTTTTGGTACCGGAAAATACACAGCAGTTACCGGTGAAATTGAAGGCACATTTTCAAAACCCATGCCTCTTCCCGATGGCAGTTCAATCCCTCCAACAGGTAAATCGTTCAAATTACCAATGGTTACCATCGGACTATGGAAAGACGGCGTGATGTACGAAGAGCACCTGTTTTGGGACAATATGGCTTTTATGAAACAAATCGGATTGGCTAATTAATTGGAAATAAATAAGAAATATTGAAAATCATAAAAATTAGAAACATGAAAAAAATTAGTTTATTATTATCGCTTGCGGCTCTGCTTGTGTTTTCCGCATTCACTACTGAAAAATCTGAAGTTTGGACAAATGATCCTCCACACTCGCAACTCTTCTTTACTGTAACTCACTTAGGTTTTAACGACGTGAGCGGAACATTTGATGACTTTACGGTTAACGTAACATCTTCGAAAGCCGATTTTAGCGATGCCGTCTTTACACTGAATGCTAAAGTAGCTTCAATTAACACGCGTGTGGAAATGAGAAACAACCACCTGAAAAGTGCCGATTTCTTTGACGCCGAGAAATACCCGGAACTCAGCTTTAAAAGCAACGGAATTACACCGGCAGGTGAAAATAAATACAAATTGACAGGTGATTTGACCATTCACGGGGTAACAAAACCGGTTACTGTTGATTTGGTATACGCCGGACAAACGACCAACCCAATGACGCAAAAACTGACGACAGCTTTTCAAATTTCAGGAACCTTGAAACGTTCTGACTTTGGAATTGGCGGAAAATTCCCGGATGCTGTCGTTAGCGATTTAGTCCGGATTAGTGCAAGTGGAGAATTTTTACAGTCAGAAGAAAAATAATTGAGATGACTGATTTATTGAAGGAAATCCTGAAAATAAACCAGAGTGCTGCAAGTATAGATGCGGCACTCCTGGTTTTAAGAGTGACTATCGGAATTTTGATGCTTCGCCATGGTATTCCGAAAATACAGAAGTTACTCGCGTCCGAACCTGTTCAGTTCTTTGCAACATTGGGTTTAAACGAAAGAAACTCGATGAAAATGGCAGCCTTTGTTGAAGTCTTTTTTTCAAGCTGCCTCATCTTAGGATTGGGAACCCAAATTTCAGTTATTCCATTGTTGCTGACCATGGTCATCGCAGCTTTTCACACCTTGGGTTCGCAACCCTTCGACAAAAAGGAATTACCCGTGTTATTCCTTTTAATCTACCTCACCTTGCTTTTATGCGGAAGCGGTAAATTTTCGGTCGATTATTTACTCTTCGGATTGAAATAGGTCCCGCTGCCGCAGAAATACTTTTGCCTGCTTCTAAAGACGAATTTTATCAGGCCACCCATAGGCCCGGATTATAGTCTGTGTCATATCAAACAGACCAATCGCGAAAAACAAAAAAGAGGATGCCCAAAAATCAGGCATCCTCTTCGAACGTCTATATTGTCGTTGAGAACTAAAATGCTTTATGCACTTTTTCAACCCATTCTGTTTTTGCTAATGCAAAAGGAAGCTCCGCCTTTATATCGGCTGAAGACGCTCCGATCATCACTTTGTAATCACCGGCATCAGTAATCCAAGCCTGCTCCAAAGTATTAAATGAAGCCACATCGGCTTTTTTGAAAGTCATAGTAACTGTTTCGCTTTCGTCCGGCTTCAACTCCGCCGTTTTAGCGAATGCTTTCAACTCTTTTACCGGCTTGTCGGCATATTTGCTTTCCGGAGCCGAAACGTACAACTGCACCACTTCTTTTCCGGCGTATTTACCATTATTCGTTACAGTTACCGAAACGGTGTATTCACCGTTATCCTCGCTTATTTTGGCATCGCTATAAGCGAAAGTAGTGTACGAAATACCATAACCAAACGGATAGGAAACCAACACATCATATTTCTCGAAATAGCGGTAACCAACATAAATACCTTCCGCATAAACGGTGTAATCAACATTTCTCCGTGCATTCTTTACCTTACGCTCGGCACTCATAAATTCCGACAAATCCAATTTCTGATCAGCCTCTGTTGATGGGAAGTTTTGTGACGACCAATGATCTTCAAACTTCACCGGGTAGGTTGCTGTCAATTTTCCTGAAGGATTAACCTGTCCGGTTAATGCATCAGCAATGGTGTTACCTCCCTCTTGTCCGGCTTGTCCAGCCAACAGCACAGCATCGGGAATTGACTTCCAGCTCGCCGTTTCAATTACGCCACCAATATTCAAGATGACGATCGCCTTTTTACCAGCAGCCTGAAATGCTTCACTTACCGCTTTAATCAAGCCCAATTCATTTTCAGACAGGTTGAAATCGCGATCCAGTTTACGGTCTAGAAATTCTCCGGAAATACGACCAATTGTAATGATTGCCACATCGTTTGCTTTCACAGTCTGGGCCAGCATCTTTTCTGACGGGATAAACTCATCAGGACGTATCTTAGGCAAGAAAGCAGCAAAACGATCATCACTTTTCTTCACATTCTTTACTCCCTCGTCCATATAGGTTTTATAAGCTGTTGCCAGCTCTTTGCTTATTTTGTATCCGGCATTTGACAGTCCCTCGATTAACGACACAGTGTATGCTTTGTTTACATCACCTGAACCTGTTCCCCCAGCAATCAAGTCGTAAGAAGTAACCCCGAAAGCAGCTACTTTTTTAACAGATGAAGACAATGGTAGCGTTTCATTCTTGTTTTCAAGCAAAACCATCCCCTCTGCTGCCGATTGGCGTGTAATGGCAGCGTGTGCTTTCAAGTCCGGTTTGTTTGAATATTGATAGCCTTTGAAACGTGGTGAACGAAGGACCAGATCCAACACCCGTCGCACACATACATCAACGTCTTCCATGGCGAGTTTACCACTTTTCATACCAGCGACCAGAGCATTGTACTGCGCTTCACGTCCCGGCTCCAGCAAATCGTTGCCGGCTTCAATCTGGGCAACTGCATCGTTTCCGCCAAACCAGTCGGTCATTACCAAACCTTTAAAGCCCCACTCGTCGCGCAAAATATCAGTCAGCAAATCCTTCCGTTCCGATGTATAAGTCCCGTTCACATAGTTGTACGAACTCATCACCGTCCACGGCTCCGATTCCTTTACAGCAATTTCAAAACTTTTCAAGTACAGTTCACGCATTGCCCGCGGTGAAACGCGCGCATCGTTTCCGGTACGGTTTGTCTCTTGGTTGTTGGCAATAAAGTGTTTGACTGATGTTCC
>QKCF01000353.1 GCA_003246935.1 Sunxiuqinia sp.
GAAAGTGACTTCCTGAAAGGAAAAGACAGCGCAAATCAATTTTTGGTTGCCGAATTATATGAGGGTGATCAACGCCTGTCGTCAAATGTTTTCTACTTCCGTCCAGTGAAAGAGCTGAATTTGCCGAAGCCTACCGTTGAACATGCAGTTGCATTGGTAGAGGGAGGTTTCGATATTAGCTTGAAATCGGATAAGCTGGCTAAAAACCTGTTCATGACTATCGGCGATGAAGAAGGATTCTTCTCTGATAACTACTTCGATTTGTTGCCGCGAGAAGAAGTGACGGTTCACCTGAAAACAACGATATCTGCAGATAAGCTCGCTGAAGTCTTAAAGATTCAGACGTTGGATGAAGCCTTTTAAATAAGGTCAGATTAAAGAAATTGGAAAGCTGTGGTTCTGTCGGAATCACAGCTTTTTTATTGTTCTGTCTTTTGTAACTTATATTGATAGAACCCTACACCGTTTTTCATCGCTGAGATTTCCAGCCTGTTTTCAGCAAACTTCAGGTCATATTCGCCCGATAAAATCAGATTCCAGTCGAAGTCAGCGGTCCAGATGTTTTCATCCAGGAAAACTATTTTGCCTCCTTCCAGATAATAACCGCCGCTACCACCTGCTGGTATCCGGTTTTCTGCACTGCTGCAGGTATATTGATTATGATTCAGCGTAACGGTGACGGGATTCGAATAGCTGTTTCCATTGCTGTATTGAACTGTAAAAGTTCCGGTGTAAGTACCGTTTAGATTGGTGTCGTCAATTTTGTCTTTGTCGTTGCATGCAGTAGCAGCCAGGAGGATTATAAAAGCCAGTTGTAAGATCGTTTTCTTTCTCATAGGGCCTTGGTTTTATTGTTAGATTCACTTTGGTTGTTAGGGTACATTTGTTTGCCTTGGAGCTCCTGAAAAATTATTCATTTAGAATATTTTTATAAAGGTAAACCCTTCGGGCATTTAATTCAATAGGCTTGGTCAAATAGTATACCAATTTGGGAAAAGTCAACCTTTATGGGTACCAAGAAATATGGATCGGGAATGCGAATAGTTTATGGCTAGAAATATTAAAATGCCATTCGCAATTTCATTGAATAGATCTATATTACATTAGATCAACAAGATGATTGCTGAAAGATGGCGATTTTTTCGAAGATTAGTAAATTTGTCAAACTTAATTACGAAGAGGTAATTTTATGAAACTTTAAAAAGGATCAAGCTAATTCAAGATAAACAAAGTAGACGGCAAATGCGGCAAGGACAACAATGCCGATCCATGAAAATATCTGCATGAAACGACTCGGTCTGTATTCCACTGGAACATTAGGCGCGGAAACTGCTTTTAAGTTAAGGATAGCCAATACTGGAGCAGTTACAAAGGAAAGTGAAGTAGCGATGTCAACCAATAGTTTCATTTGATCGGCAAAGACAGAGATCAGCATGACTGCTCCTGTGATGAGGATGAGTATCCAGAGGTAGTTGAGCTTGCGCTTCGCTCCCTGTTCCACCGGTTTTCCTCTCAGACTTTCAATAATTGGAGTGAGTACGCGAGGATAAGCATCCAATACTGTCAAGGTTGTGCTAAACATGGTCGCAATAGCAGCTACTGCCAAAATTGGATACGACCATTCACCAATCGATCGGGTGTACAAAGCCATTAGTTGGTTCGCAAATTGCACACCGCCATTGGCAAAGCTTTCGCCCGATTGAAACATGACCATTGCTCCGAGGCTAAGGAAAGCCAATGAGAGAATTGTAGTTCCAATGTAGCCGATATTGAAATCAAGGAGCGACTGTTTTAAACTTGGTTTGTAGCCTGTTTCTTTGATTTTTGCTAAAGTCCATAACGAGCTCCAAACCGAGATATCGATGGCGCTGGGCATCCAGCCAACCAAGGCGATCAGAAAAGCAATATTACCAGTGGAGAATTCAAAAGGAAGTTGGTTTGACACAACTGCTTGCAAATCACTTCTCAGGAAGGCAGCAACAAGTGCAGTAATTGTGGCAACCGACAAAATAACAACCACCAACTTAATTAAGCGATCAAGGGTTTTAAAATGCCCGAAAAGAACAATGACAGCGCATAACAGCAGTAGTAAAATTGTAACCTGAACGTAACTTAGCGGGATATCGACAACAGACTTGATAAGTCCTACCGTTACGGAAGTTACAGCCGCTTGGATGGTAAACATGGTGCCAAGTGTGAGCAGCAAAAACAGGACAACCACCCATTTCCCCATGCGCCGGTAGCCGTCAATCAAGCTTTCTTCAGTCGCAATGGCATAACGCGAACCGTACTGAAAAAATGGGTATTTCAGTATATTGGCCAATATAACGACACCAATCAGTTGAAATCCGAAATCGGCACCCGCGCGCGTGCTTTGTACCAGGTGAGAAACGCCGATAGCTGCTGCAGCCCATATAATACCGGGCCCTAACGCCTTCCAGAAGTTTTGTTTCATGAGTTCAATTTCTATGCTTTAAAATGCGCTGCAAAAATGGTTAAAAAATTGCGCTTTAGTTAATTTGCATTGAGTCAGGAACTGCTTTTCACTTTTTGTTCTTATTGCTACTGCTGACGGATTTAGAAGGATCTTAATAATTTAATGAGAAATTGCTTATCATTAATTGCTTAATTTTGCGTTGAAATTATGTCGCAATTCTTTAAATGGATATAAACCGATTGTCTATGAATAGTCGGATCATCAATCAAAACTTTTCACAATAATGAAAAAACTGGGGAAGATTTTACTGTACACATTTTTCTCAATTCTTGGCTTTGTAATAATACTTGTGATCGTTGCCGGTTTGGCTCAGGACAGAATCGTAAAACTGGCGTTGGAACAGGTCAGCGAAACGACCAGCATACCGATGGATGTCGAAGAAATCAACTTTTCGTTGATCCACAGTTTCCCGTTGGCTACGCTGGAATGCAAGAATCTTTTGGTTAGCTCACCGGATACTGTTCACGCGATGAAATCGCAACCTGATACTTTAGTTAATGCCGGACGGCTCTATGTTTCTGTAAAGGCAATGCCTTTGTTGAAGGGAATCTTAGAGATTAAAAAAGTAGAAGTTGATGATACGGATTTGTTCTATGAGGTAGATTCTACAGGAAGAACCAACTACGATTTTCTACTGGACACAACGCAGGCAGAAGCCATTGATACTTCGGCGAATTCAATTTATCTGGCTGTGAAAACATTAAAGTTGGAGAACATCCGCTGTCATTACCGGGATTGCCGAATGAAAGCCGGAGCCGAATTATTTGTGAATGAGCTTAACTTGTCGGGCTTAATTGATAACGAAGCTTATTTTGGAGAGGTTGAGGGGAAAGCCACACTGACAGATTGCTACGTCCCCGGGACTCAGCTTGACCAAATGAAGCAAGCTGCTATCGCGTTCAAGTTGGATTACAAAG
>QKCF01000299.1 GCA_003246935.1 Sunxiuqinia sp.
CAGGGATTGCATATCAATGTCGATTTCAAAAATGAAAAAGACATTGAAGCGGCTATGAAAATCATTGAAAAGTATCGATAATAAATTAAAACGAAAGAATATGCTTCGATTGGGAATTTTAGGATTGGGAGAAGGCAGAAGCACGATGTCTGCTGCTCTGGCGACTGATAAATGGGAGTTGAGAACTATATGCGACAGGAATGAAGCATTGTGCAAGCAACGCTGTAAGGAGTTCGATTTTCATCATTACACCCTGGAATATCAGGATATGCTTGATGATCTGGAAATTGATGCGATTGGCATATACACGCCTGACCACCTGCATGCCACACACATTAAAATGGCATTGAAAGCAGGTAAACATGTGGTTTGTACAAAACCGTTGATTGATAATTTGAACGATGCCGCTGAGCTACTGCAACTATCGGCAGAAATGGGCAAGAAAGTATTTGTGGGACAGAGCTCCCGCTTTTTTGAGCCAATGAAATATCAGCGTAAGGAGTATGAAGCCGGAGAGATCGGAGAGCTGGTAACAGTTGAAGCCAATTATAATGCTGATCATCGCTGGTTTTTGGGAAAAGGTTGGTCGCTGCAGGATAGTTTTAAATGGCTGTATGGAGGGTTGAGTCACCCGGTGGACTTGGTTCGCTGGTATCTGCCCAATATTGAGGAGGTAATGGGGTATGGAATGCTTAGTCCAAACGGGAAAGCTGGAGGACTGAAAAATGAGGATACGATGCATTTTATACTCAAAGCATCCGATGGTCGTATTGCCAGTATTAGCGGTACCTACGCCTGTCCAACTCAACCTCAGCAACGGGACAGCGAAATGACTTGTATTTTGCGGGGAACGGAAGGATGTAGCCAAGGGGATTATATGGACTTGCGCTACGCCATAACCAACAAAGCCGGCGAAGAGAAGTTAATGACCTTCGATCACAAGTTAAAGCATTACTTCCGTTTTGAAGGAAAATCGCATCATGCAGGCGAGTACCAGAATTACCTTGAATATTTTGCTGATTGTCTCGAGAAGGGCGTGACTGCCTACCCCGATTTAAAAGAAGGAATAGGTACCGTGGCGGTGATGAAGGCGATGGAGGAATCGCTTAAAACCGGAATGCCGGTGAAAGTGAAGCCTCTGCTGAATAATATTCCGATATAAACTAAACCAATAATCTAAAATCAAACCTAAACAAAGAAATGGAGAGTATTTATAGTTTTTTAAAACCTATCGATTTTGTAGTTGTCATCATTTATTTACTGGTGCTGATCGGAATAGGCTATTGGGTCAGTTTCGTGAAAGGACATAAAGAAGACGAAAACCTGTTTTTAGCAGGGAAAACCTTGGGGTGGTCCAGTATCGGATTAACCATGTGGGGAACCAATGTGGGACCGTCTATGCTAATTGCGTCTGCAAGTATCGGTTATACGACCGGAATTGTTGCCGGGAACTTTGCCTGGTATGCTTTCGTGTTTATACTCTTGCTGAGCCTTGTGTTTGCACCGAGGTATTTAGGAGCAAACGTGCAAACACTTCCCGAATTCATGGGGAAACGATTCGGACAATCTACCCGAAGTATTTTAGCCTGGTATACGTTGATTACCATCTTGATATCCTGGCTTGCATTGACGCTTTTTGCTGGCGGGCTACTTGTCGGACAGATATTGGATCTTCCTTTATGGGTTTCGGTTGTCATTTTGGTTTGTATTGCCGGTTTTTTTACGGTTGCGGGCGGCTTGAAAGCCATCGCTTATACGAACGTATTCCAGATGCTTTTGCTGATCGGTGTTTCGCTAATTCTGACGGTGGTTGGTTTGTACAAAGCAGGTGGTCCAATGGCTGTATTCGAAGGAACGCCGGGAAGCTACTGGAACCTGTTGTTGCCGGCCGATAATCCAAATTACCCCTGGATGGCCATTGTTTTTGGATACCCCGTAATGGGAGTCTGGTTCTGGTGTACCGACCAGTCAATGGTTCAATCGGTTTTGGGGGCTAAAAACCTGAGGCAAGGTGAGCTGGGGGCTAATTTTACAGGTTGGCTGAAAATTCTGGATGTTGCCTTGTTTATCATTCCCGGTATAACCTGTTTTGTATTGTTCCCGAATTTGAGTGATCCGGATGAAGCATACATGACAATGGTAACCCGCCTGCTTCCCTCGGGAATGATTGGGATGGTGATGGCCGTGTTGATAGCTGCTTTGGTTAGTACTATCGATTCAGCCTTGAACTCACTCAGTACGGTTTTCACCATGGACATTTATGTGAAGAAATTTAGGCCACAGGCAAGCCAGAAGGAAATTGTTAACATTGGTAGAATTGTAACGGTTCTGGGGGCTATGATTGCTGTTGTTATGGCTGTTGGAATTGAAAGTATCAAAGGGTTGAATTTGTTTGATATTTTTCAAGCCATTCTAGGGTTCATCGCTCCTCCAATGTCAGTTGTCTTTTTGTTTGGCGTATTGTGGAAAAAAACAACCAGGAGAGCAGCAAATTTTACCTTATCGGTGGGTACGCTCCTGAGTCTGGGTACGGGAGTTATGTACTTGTGGATCTTGCCAAATGAGAAGTACGACTTTTGGCCGCACTTCTTACTCCTGTCATTTTACATTTTTGTTGTACTAGCCATTTTGGCTTTCCTGATCTCGTACTTCGATCAGAAATCGGATGATCAAAATGAACTGGATTATGGGCATTTGGAAAAACCAACGCGAAAGGTTTTACTCCTGTGGGGAGCCTTGGTTGTGGTTATGGTCAGTCTTTATGTGATATTTAACGGTCATTGATTAATCTTAAAATGACCTGGAGAATGATTTTTAAGTTAAAATAAATATGAATGTTATGAGTGAAATATTAAAACAATTAGCCGAGTGTGTCGAGTTCGGTAAGATTAATAAAGCAGCTCCATTTCCGCCGCAAATGAAGGGGCAGGATGGTGCAGATGAGATTACCCGTCAAGCCTTAGATAGTGGTATTAGCGCACAGGAAATTTTATCCAACGGGCTGATGGTGGGAATGGAAAAAGTCGGCGTAAAATTTCGGGAGAACAAGGTTTTTGTTCCTCAGGTTTTGATGTCGGCAAAAGCAATGGGCGCTGCGATGGAGCACCTTAAGCCATACTTCAATGATGGCACCGCAAAACGCAAAGGCATTTTTATCATTGGTACAGTTGAAGGAGACCTTCATGATATTGGTAAGAATCTGGTAGCCATGATGGTCGAAGGAAATGGCTACGAAGTGATCGACCTGGGGATCGATGTGAAAGCAGAACGGTTTGTTGAAGCGGCTGAAAAACATCCGGGAAGCGTGATTGGACTTTCGGCCCTTTTGACAACGACGATGCCCAACATGGAAAAAATCGTTAAAGCAATAAAGGAAAAGGATCCGAGT
>QKCF01000232.1 GCA_003246935.1 Sunxiuqinia sp.
AGGAGTATTGTTTTCGAAAGCCACCAACCCCTGTGTCGTTTTAACTCAGAATTCTCCAATCGGGATCGATAGCAATGGCGTGTTGTTACCAGAGGCCATCATTCGTGTTTTGCTTCGATGAATCAGTGAATTCCAGAATCCATAACGGTAAGGTACCATGATAAGAATATCCGCATTAATCTCTTCAATCTCTTTCTTGATCGATCGAATAACTTCAGAAGAAATTACATCTTTATAGGAGATCTGAAGTTTTACAAAATCTCTTTTCAGTCGCTCGATTTCTGTAAGTTTCTCCTTGACGATTTGGTCAACCTGCTCCTTTACGTGGAATATCTCAACTTCGGCTCTCATTTCGTGAGCAAGAAGTCGAACCTGCTCGAAGATTTTTTTGTGCACCCCTCTGGTCATATCACAGGCATAAAGAACTTTCCGAATACCTTCGAATTTGGCGTGCAAGGGAATTGCCAGAATAGGAATCTCCAGTTTGTTGATTGCTGCAGTGGTTGTGTTTCCCAACAAATCTTGGTCGATCGATTTTTCAGCCATTCCCATAACCACAAAGGCAGCTTGGTAGCTGTCGATGCATTGTTCTAGCTCATCGTAAAAAATGCCTGTGGCAAAATAAGGGATGGTTTCAATGGCATGAGTCGCGTAAATCTCTTGAGCAGTTTGTTCAACCATTTTTCTTTCCTGTTCCAGAATGTTGTCAATAGAACAACTATCCAAACCGGCATTCAACGCATGGATCGAAACATTTTTTAGGTAGAATAAAACGATCCGGTAATTTCGAATCTTAGCTAGCGGCAGAATGTAGTCAGTTGCATTCCGGGCTTCTTGCGAAAAATCTGTTGCTACAATAATTGTTTTCATATGTATTCCTGTATTTGTTATAAAACTTGAATTATTGCAGAGCACGAAGGTGTGCTCGTGGTTGAGATTTTCTCTCGGCTTATATTCAAGTTTAATAAAAATTACGGTGAGTAAAGGCGAAACTTTATATGTTATCAAGCTTTATCAGAGGGGCAGACTTCTTCTATTTGTATGAATTTCATCAGGTAAAGCTTTGGATTGAATCGCTATTTTTGACGCTCCTTTGAAAGATTAACCTGAAAATAGATAATTATGAAGAGATTGCTTATGCTTGCGGGCGTGGCTTTGCCATTCATTGGGATGGCTCAAAGCATCGATCAGCAACAACTGGAAACAATCCGATCGGGATTTGTGAAAGACAACTACACGGTCGGTATGCAAAATGCACTTTCATCGAACCCGATTACTAAATTGGCCTGGAGTCGAGAGAATGAGGGGACGACTGATCACTATTTTACCTATCGTGTGAATGTGTCGGGTATTACCGACCAGAAAAGCTCAGGACGTTGCTGGCTGTTTACGTCATTGAATGTCTTCCGCCCGATGGCAATGGCGCATTTCAATGTGGGTGAGTTCGAGTTTTCGCAGAATTACCTTTATTTCTGGGATTTGTTCGAGAAGGCAAACCTGTTTCTGAATAATATTGTGGCAACGGCCGATCGTGGTTTCGATGATGAAAAAGTTCGGTGGTACTTTAGCTCGCCGGTAGATGATGGCGGTCAGTGGATCAACTTTGTGAATCTGGCGAACAAATACGGCATGGTTCCGCGCGAGGCGATGGAAGAAACCTACTCAAGCGAAAACACGGCTTGGATGACTAAGTTGCTCAAACGTAAACTGCGTGAGCAGGCACTGGAGCTGCGCGATATGAAAAATGGTGGCAAAAGTGAAACGCAGATAGAGGCGCGCAAAGTTGAAATGTTGGGTGTAGTCTATCGTATGTTGGCTTTGAACCTGGGTGAACCTCCCGTTGAATTCGAATATCGTTACAAGGATAAGGACGGCAAGTTGGCTGAGGCTAAGACTTACACGCCGCAATCGTTCATGAAAGAAGTATTGGGCGACATTCAGTTGAGCGATTACGTGATGCTGATGAACGACCCGACCCGTTCGTATTGGAAACACTACGAAGTGGAGAATTACCGCAACGTGCAGGAAGGCGAAAATTGGCACTATGTGAATTTGCCAAACGAGGTGATTAAGCAATTCTGTATTGAGTCGATAAAAAACAACGAGGCCATGTATGCATCATGCGATGTGGGCAAACAATTACGTCGTGATTTTGGCGTATTGGATGTTGACAACTTTAACTACGAAGCGGTGTACGATGTGCCGTTTACGATGAGTAAAGCACAACGCATTGAAACCAAGGATAGTGGTTCGAGTCACGGTATGGCGCTGATTGCCGTTGAAGTGAACAAAGATGAAAAGCCGCTGAAGTGGCAGTTCGAAAATAGCTGGGGAGCTGCAGCCGGTGAAAAAGGTTACCTTACATTTACCGATCGTTGGTTCGATGAGTACATGTTCCGCATTGTAGTGAACAAGAAATACATCAGCCAAAAGGTACTGGACATTTACGGTCAAAAATCGGAAATGCTTCCACCTTGGGATCCGATGTTCTAGCGCAAGATATTTATAACGAAGGCCACCTCTCAAGGTGGCCTTCGTTATTGATGATTGTTGTGTTTTGTGTTATTGTATGAAGGTGAGTTAATCAATTCGTTTGTACACTTCCTTCAGTTTCCAGGCTGGAGCCGGTTCTCCATCTTTTACAATTGGACCTGTAATTTCCCAGTTGTCCCCGTCTAGGGTACTTTTAAATGTGTAAGTTTTCCCAATTTGGTCGGGGCCAGAGAAATATTCGAGATGCTCTGTGTAAGTATCATTGGTAAGATCATACTTTCCACCGTTAAACATGCTTGACTCCATGTCTTTTCCCTGATTAATTGTTGCAAAATGCGTTTGATTGATCACTTTCACCTGCGATGATGCTTGGTCTCCTGTGGCCTTATATGTTGTGTCTGGTGTGATGAATTCGAGATAGGTTGCTTGCCAGGTCCCTTCCAGAGGTGCTTGGGCAGATACCGGATCGGCGTAAATGCAAAGAGAAAAAAGAACGGCAAAAAGTAATGATTTAATCTTCATATTGAATCCTCCTGAATTTAAGTGAATGAATAGGAAGGGTTGAAAGGTTTTGGTTAGTAATTTCGGAATCGTTTTAGAAAGGCGAGTTTGTTGCTAGTGGGGCTGAAGTTCTTTTAGAACAGCTACCATCTCCGGAACGATATCCGTATGATGATGAACAATCTTCCAGCTCCCTTTTTCCTTGCGGTAAACATTGGTGACCCGGACATCCCCCGAAGTTTTGGTGCCGGCAATTTTAAATTCTGCTTGTTCTACTCCGGTTTCGTAAGCCAGGTTAGCCTCTGCCCAAATTACCTGCTCTTTCAGAACCACATTGCCATCGCTGGCTACTTGAGCAACCTGGTCCCAAGTGTTCCAAACCTCTTCCCAACC
>QKCF01000338.1 GCA_003246935.1 Sunxiuqinia sp.
TGAGTGTGAAACCAGTGTCAAACGACACTGGTTTTTTTATGTGCCTGATTTAAGAGGAGGAGAAGCTGGTAAAGGAAAAATCCGGTAGTCAGGCTAAAAATTGCCCAACAAAATATACCGTCGCTGATGTAATTAATCGAAAGCGACAGAATGTCTTCGTCTTTCGGCGTTGATAAGCTAGCGATAGATGACTGTGACAGATTGTTCTCAGAAACTCCGGTAAGCCAACTTCCAATTTGGACGAATGGAACAATCAATACAAGTTGCAGGGGGGGCAACAAGGTAATTAATAGCCAGTGTAATGAAATAATTTAATCTGAAAGTGAACGCTGCTGTTAGACAAAGTATTGTCATTGTGCCAACAATCGGGAAGACTCCGAGATAAAATCCAAATAGAATAGAGAGTGCTGTTTGCTCTGGGGAAGGAGAGAATAATACTTGCTTTTTCAGAACGTAGAAGAGATTCTTCAGCTTTAGAAAGTATCGGCCTAAAACGGACATTATTCATGATTTATTGGTTTGAACTTATAAACAGATAATTACAGTGCTGTTGCTAACGGATTAAAAAGTTAGGATTGAAAAACGAAAAAAGACCGCTGGTGCGGCGGTCTTTTAATCATGAGTAACAAAAGAAGTTAATTGCATTCTTCTGTATTGTCATCACTGACAATATTTTTGTTTAAAATAAAGTGCATTTCAAGCTCGTAAAGATAACGATTAACCGTAGTTTTTCTTTATTGTGACTTATTTTTTGTCGGCTTTCCTTTAATGCTCTTTAAAATTGTTGATTGACTCGACCCAATCTACCATTTGATATCAACTTTAACGCCGTCCGGAGAGTTCTCAAAACTGATAAAATAAGTGTGACTGTTCTCATCCCATGTGCTATCTATTTCTGGAATTACTTCTCCTATAGCATTAACTAGTCTCAAATTTGTGGGTTTATTAGGTAAAAGTACACGCATTGCATTGGTTGTATTTAACGGGCTCTTGGCTGTAAACGAATAGTTCTTTTTTGAAAGATGTTCATCGAAAATTCGCGCAGCAGAAGCTAAAATCTGTGGCGTGTTTGGTTCTTTAATTCTGTTGAGGTTGACCAAAAACGCTTGGGTGCCGGGATTAACTTTTTTCTCGGAAAATACAGGAAGTGTTGGATCGAATAAATCGATAACAGGGCCTTTTACGCTGAAGCTGGTTGTATCGGCATCTTCGTTCATCACTGAAACAATATCGAAGGCTCCACGTTGCAGGTAAAAATGATTTTTAAATTGCAGCGGCTGGCCGAAAGCTGAGGCATATGCTTCAACCACGGTTTGTATGTAGTCACTGTCACCATTGGCTTGCATTACGAATGATTTTGGATCTGTTTTCATAACCCACACATGTCCTTTCCCCACTGTGAAATCTGATTGTTTAGCAATAGGGGTGATGTTCATGAGTTCGAAGAGATGTGCAGCCGGAGTGGTATACTTATTACTGCCGGTATTCCACCATTCCATCACTTGTTGATAAGGATCTTCATCCGAACTGCAGTAAATTAGCTGGCCCCCGTTTTTTACCCATTGGGCTAATTGTTCGTGGTATTTTTCGCTCAATGGTTTCATATTGGAGTAGCTTAAAACAAGGACTTTGATGCCTTCGAGACTTTCCTTGTATTGAAGGTTCTCCATATGGACGATTTGCACAGGAACTCCTCTTTTTACCAATGGCATAACCTGTCCGTAAAAGTTCGAGAAAAGCGGATCTTCATAATTGTCGTGTGATGGAAATTTTTGGAACATCAGAGAATTGGCCATCAGAATACCGATACCATGTGATCCTTCAATGTTAACTGAGGATTTAGGCATTTCGTTGAGGCTGTTAATCATGACCTGCATCTGAGTGGAGTAGAAGCGTGGAATCAAAGTTTCTTCGTCACTGTTTGTCAGTTTGTAAGGTCGTGTGTAGATCCTCTCGGGCCAAGGCATCACTTCGTAATTATTGACAGAGGGATACAGTATCTTAGCGGTGAAAGTAGCCTCGTAATTTCGTTTGTAGTCTGCCCAGTCACGGACTCCGTCCTCAATTGGGTCAGTCAGCAAGAACACTTTGCGTTTTGTTGGCTCCGTCATCGAAATCATACAGCCATATTCCAGAAATGCGTTTTCGAAAACCCGTTCTGCTTTTACTCCATTGTAGTAATTTGGAGTACGCGACGTCCCGGTCCAAACCTGTGCAATGTACCCATCGATACTCGGAAGCGAAGCGAGGCTTGCTTCAGGACTGACAATCTCCCAACAGGAATAGTTAATAAGGGAGTGGGTCGGAATAAAAACTTTTACATCCATGCCCTTGGTTTTGCCATAGGCTTTGGCAAAGGTTGAAACCTCTTTAATGGCCTGGTAAAACATGTGATACTTTAGCTTGTTCGAGAGGTAGGTGTTTTCAACAGATTCATCTTGATCACGCCACGGGAAACCATAAAATTTCAGCCAGGCGTCTTTGAAGTATTGACTATAGCCTCCTCGAGCCCAGAACTCGGGTTCTTCCAGGTAAAGTGTACTAATACCTGTATCAATTACCTTTTTCACGATGGCTGTTTTCATATACGCAACGAAGATGGAATCAGGAACGACATAAGGACTTCCTTCGCCGTGCATAATCTGCGTTCCGTCTTTTTCAACCTGCGCAATGTCTTCGTGATTTTTACCGTCCCAGTTGCCAGAGTAAAAATCGGTATAATCACCCCAGGCCATTCCTGTCATAAACTGGGCGTTGTACCCTCGGTTTTTCCAAGAGTTCAGTCTTTCTGAGAAAGTCATGTCCGCATGGTCGTTAGCACCGTAAATAATGGCGATATCAGATTGGACATCGATTTCAGGCATCCAATAAGTACTTGTTTGGAAGGCTGTTTTCTCCGGCTTTTCGGATGTTTGCAATGGAGGAGGAGTTTTGCAGTTGGTGCACAGAAAGGTTAAGGCCAAAGCTGTGGCAAATAAATTTTGAAATTTCATGGTTAATGTGGTATAGGTTAAAAATCAAACAAAGCCGGCTTGAGTAGCTCCTGCTTCGTCGTTTCTTTTTATAACAGCGCAAAGCAGTATCGATTGGTTTCAGATGAAGGTTCTTAAAAATAGAAATAATTGTTTCGGTCCGGAAAGAATCTTCGATTTTTGGGTGCGATTTAAGGTAATGGTCGAATACGTTCTTTTTTTCGGTGATAAGAGGTGCGAGGGTGATTTCAGATTCTAATCTTCGTACATTTGCCCCGACCTTGATGCATAAATGTTTAATTCGGTATACTCCATGAATTACTTTGGTGAAACAGCAGCGCTTTTAACAGCAGTCTTTTGGACCGTGACGAGTTTGGCTTTCGAGTCGGCCGGGAAGAAAGTCGGTTCACTTTCGATTCGCTTGGTTATTGCCTTCTTTATCTATGCTATTTACACCCAGTTTACAAGGGGAATGTGGTTTCCTTTCGATGCCGGGGCAGAACGTTGGCTTTGGCTTGTTTTGTCAGGCCTGGTCGGGTTTGTAATTGGAGATTTACTTTTGTTTCAGGCATTTGTCGTGATTGGAGCCCGTGTTTCAATGCTGATCATGGCAATGACACCTCCTTTTACCGCTTTTATATCCTACTTTGTTTTGGAGGAA
>QKCF01000070.1 GCA_003246935.1 Sunxiuqinia sp.
GGAAGCAGCAAACAAAGGGATTACCGGGACCGTATATGTCAATTTCATTGTTGACAAAAACGGTCAAATAAAATATACAAGGATCGCCAGAGGTGTTCATTCCTCATTGGACAAGGAAGCTTTAAGAGTGATCAATGCATTAAAACCATGGAAGCCTGGCATGCTACGCGGGAAACCCGTAGAAGTAAGTTATACCGTGCCGATTAGTTTTCAGCAGGATAATAAAATTGAAGTAGATGATCTGGATGTATCGCCCCGGGAGGATTAAGCTTCAATAACTACCAGACGCACTTGACAGGTTAAGCTTTGTAGTTTTTCCCTTCGCGAGCGCGCTTTTGCAAAACGTGTCCCGAAATGCCAATTGAAATAGCCATACTCATACTTCTCAGCTTGGTTGTCTGTTTCAAACAAAGCTCGAATCACAGATTCGCGCTAGCGCGGTGTCTGTCTGAACCTTGTGGATTTGCAAACCATTTTAAAAAACAGTTCGGGGTTGAAATCAGAATCAGTTGGAATAGTGTATGAATTAAATAGTCCCTTTCCGAGCACATATATCCCGTAATTTACTGATAACAACTCTTTTTATCAACTCGTACACATTATCAAAGGGTGGATCCATTGCTTGGAGGCTGCCCTTTTTTGCTGTCTTAAAAAATGTAAGTCTGGTTATTTACCTACTCGTAGCATAGTGTTTCCCGGCTATAACGCGAGAATAATAAAGATGAATTTATTTCTCATGAAAAAAACCAAATTCGATGAAAAACAAAATTACACTATGCTTATTACTCGTTGGAATTATGCTTATGTCATGCAGTAAGGAAGATTCGAATGAGATTTCGCTAAGTGAATCAAGCGTAACTTTACACTTTGGCGACGAATACCAAATTGTTGCGAGCTCTGAAACAGATATTACTTACAAGGTAAAAGATGATTATCACGCTACTGTTACGGGAACAGGATTTGTTACAGCCAGGTATATTGGAGAAACAGATATTACACTAAACAACGAGGAAGATACCAAAGTCTTTAAACTAACTGTTGCTGCAACAAAAAATCTTTACCCGGAACCGGATGTCGAGTATGACATGTCTAAAAACTCCGTTATTCAGAAGTTCGGAACACCTGGTGCTACAGCTGACGATGCGATCGGCTATTATAATTATTCAAGCAAAGCACCTATGCTCATGTTCCTGTTCGATTCGAACGACCGGTTAATTGCTTATGGTGTCTTGGTTGAAATCGGATATGCTTCCGATTTAGTAGAGTTCCTATTGGAACGTTATCCTTTCATCGAAGAGGATACAGAAGATGAATTGTTATGGTTTACAAACGGGCTAACAGAAGAAACAGCAACCATGTTTATCTGCTCCGGTTTATTCGATAGCGCGAATTTGTTGGTCGCTTACTATTACATTGACGCCCTAGCAGAATCAACTTCACTAAAAAGCACTAAAACACTTGATAATCTCGACCATTTGAAAGAGCAAATTAAGTACTTACGCTGATTCAAATTTGAGTGAATAAGGTCACATATACTGAAATAGGTTTACACAACTAGAAACCTATTTCCAAACATAACATTGTCAAAAAGATACCGTCCCTACCGGGGAAATGGAACGTCACTAACTGGTGCATCCCAAACAACCCTCCATTCTCCATTAATTTTTTCCCACAAAACAACATAGTTGCCTTTGTCGCTCATTTGAGGAATTGGTGAATTTTCATTTGGAGTGAATTCTAAGGTATATTCGCCAAGTTCAACAGCCATGTTGTTACAACCTTTTACTTCTTTGGTATTTAAAGTAAAGTTCCAAATCCCAAATTGCATGGATTGTCCCCATGATTCTTTAATCTTTTCACGCCCTCGTGTAGGTTCCATGTTTGGAGCCATTTGAATTGCATTTTCAGCAAAGAAAGACGCTACTGAATCGGCTAAACCTTCTCTGTAAAATTCAGATATTCGCGCATTTTTTTCACTGATCATCTTTTTTAGTTCATCATTACTAACTTGCTCACTCTGCAGAACAGACTGATTGCAACTCAAACACAGGATCGTCAATAGCATTAAATTCAGAAAACAGATTAATTTATTCATACACTTCATGTTTTAAGTTTGATCAAATATCAGAATTCTTTATTCTTCTTGCCTTTGACTGTTTAATTACTACAAATTTGATCGATGCTGACCTCCGTCAACCGACAGGCACGCCCCGGTAATCCAACTGGCGCAGGGAGAAACGATAAAGGCGGCTACTTTACCTATTTCATCGGGCGTTCCCAGCCTTCCCGAAGGAACTGAATTGAGTGCCATATTATAGAGTGCTTTGTTGTTTTGCTTCATGTAGTCCCACAATCCCCCTTCAAATTCAATAGAGCCAGGTGCAATCGTATTGACCCTTATATTATGAGGAGCAAGCTGGACTGCCATCGTTTTTGAATAACTTATCAAAGCAGCTTTTACTGCAGCATAGGATGCCGGTGAACCTGATTCCAGTCCGGAAATGGATGAAATATACAGGATACTCCCATTTCCGGACTCTTTCATCCAGGGAACAACTTGCTTAGTTGCCCTTACACTTGCCATTAAATCAATATTCAGGGAAGCTTCCCAGTCGCGATTTTCATCTCCGAAATTGAGTGCAGAAACGTTATTGACTAAGATATCCACGCTGCCAAGTTTAACTCGTGCATTTTCCAGAAACTCGGATAATGTTTCAAGATTACCAACATCGCAAACACGCTCGTAGACTATAACACCTTCCTTGTAAATTTCTTGTTTGGTTGCGTCAAGTGCTTCTTTACCACGAGCACAAATTGCGACATTAACACCTTCTCTTGCAAGTGCTAAGGCTATGCTTTTCCCGATCCCCTTACTTGCCCCCGTAACTACTGCATTTTTCCCTTTTAGTTCTAAATTCATAACATCCTATTTAAAAGCGAATTAAACGTACCGTTGTAGGTGAAATGTTAGCCAGTGTATTGGAGATAATATTTACATATATGATGCATAAAATTACAGACCTCGACACCATTAAGAATGAATGACAATAGAGCGGCCTACATTCTTTAGATTACGATATCCATGACGATCCTGCATATCTATTGTTGTAGTCGGCATAACTGCTATGATAGTTATTGAAAAGGAATTTCAGTTACGGGAGCATCCCACACAACCTTCCATTTACCATCGATTTCCTCCCATAAAGCAACGTAATTTCCGGAATCTACTGAGGCAGTTATAGGTGATGCTTCATTCGGAGTAAACGTATATTTATACTTACCCCTTTCAACAGCCATTTGTCCAGAGGTTTTAACTTCCATGGTGGCAATCTCGAATTCCCAAGTTCCCCAAGACATTAAGAGTTGATTGTTTTTTATTAGTTCGTCCAAGCCATTCGTTGGAGGTTGATGTGAGATATATTGCTTGACATTTTCGCCAAAAACCAAAGCCAGTGAATCTGCCTGTCCGTTCAAATAAAAGCGTTCAAACCTGCTGTTCTGTTCTTTAATTTTTGAAGTTACTTCCTCTAACTCCTTTTGTTGAGCTTCGGCCTCATTGGACGTGTCTTTATTCTCAACATTTGTACAACTAAGAACAGTAAAAACAACCCAGAACAAGAATGAATAAAGCAGTGTTCTACCGGAATAAAGATTAGTTCTTTCCATAATCGAAATATTAAATTGAACAATTGACTACGGTCATATGCCCGCCTGCCATACATAAAGTATTAGCTAGTCGTTTATTTAACTTATTAATCAACTGATAATCTGCCAATTTCCCTTTATACAATTTACAAAATCTCAACGATCCTGACATTATGCCGAATCTATTTGTTTTCATTCTAAATAATTGATTTAAAGCAAAAAGAGGAACGATATGTTCGTTCCTCTTTTTGAAAGGCTACAGTTACTTGAGTTATCAGGCTACCAGAATAATATAAGCTATTTCACCGACAGCAAACCTTCGCTGTTCGTAAGCCTTGGAGATCAGTATAGAAACACGGTACCTTGTGATCTATCCCCAACGTCAATCACTCTTCATAACTCGAAAGGTTCACTGCACTAATAGCAGCGACCTTCCAACCATCTGCCTGTTTTTCCAATGAATAATTTTCAAAGCTCTTCCAATGGTAGACAGTATCCGGTTGTTCCGACTTAAATGACCATTCAATATAAAAAACAGCACGGGCTAGCCGATCGGCAACCTGGATCTCGAAGTCTACTGGTTTTAATTTGAGGGCTGCAGGCTCATCTATCTTTACAGAATCCGGCCAAAAACCATGATAGAGTTCCGAAAGACTATCAAATCCTTTATGATAAAAGTGTCCCTTCTTGTCTGCAGCTGAAATAAACACGTAAGGCTCCTGAACCCACTGGCCCAACCAGGCATCAGCGTCTGACCTGGCATGAGCATCCAAAATCCCATCAATGGTTGTCTTAATAGCTTCCTTTTCCTTGTCCTGGCCCATCGCAGGTTCCTGGCATGTAATGATCAACAGCAATGCTGAAATGATCAGTCCGATCGGCAATTTTTTCCCCATAATATTAGTTTATCGTGTTAATGAATAAGCGATAATAGACCTTGCTTTTGAGCAATTCGCGATTTAAGCAGTTACATGCATCTGTTTGACATGTTCACTGGCAAGATCCACCTCTTTTTTGAACTCATCATAATCAAATTGCAGTCCATTAACATAGGTACTCCAGCCGGCGCTTGCTTTAGCAAAATGGATTGCTTCTTCAATTTCTTCATCAGTTGCACCATTCAATTTTGCAAGTTCTGTATGAAAATAGGCGCAATAACGACATTTACTAATTGCTGAAATAGCAACCCCGATTAACTCACGATATTTATTGGGAATTGCTCCTTCGTCTAATTGTACTTTCTTGAATAAATTCCATTCAAGTTCAAGCGTTGACTCAGGAAGTACCCTGAACATTTTTGGAACTAAACCAAACGTTTGTTCAATCTCATAAAATACTTGTTCTTTACTCATGATTTGTTCCTCCGAAATTTGAATTAGTAATCGATAGTTTAAAAGGTATCAGCAGGTTAAGTAGTTTCGAAATTCTCTTAGCTACAGGATTGTTTTACATGCCAACCTGTGTAGAGCCTTTACGACCAAAAGGATAAAAAGATGCGCACATCCTATTTTAATTCTGAAGGGATCTGATTTGTTGATTTCTGAATCTTCTACCTCCAGGAAAAAATACCTCTATCCATTATGAATTATTTGGTTAAGTTTAGAAAGGTTGGAAATGCATAATTTTAGCTTCGATCGAAGATATCCCCAAAGTCAGACGAACGATAGACTTACCAATAGTATAAAGACCATGCCAGCAACCCCTGTCTCGATATTTAGATCTAACTGCTAATATTATTTTCCCATCACCGACTATTGAAACCTTTTTAGAAAAGCAGTGTAAATGATTGAAAATTCTGGCTTCGATGAACAAATTAAGGAACTAATAAATGAGAGCTAAAATCTACATTCCAATTCTATTTATGCTTTCGCTTATGCTCATGGGTTGTCCATATGAATCAGAGGTTCCAATTGACCAGCCACTGGTAAAAGTCGATAAAAACTTACTCGGTAAATGGGTAGATCAAGAGAACAATAATGGACACCCTGGCTATTTAGAGATAACAGAAGCTAACGAAATGAAATATCAAATTGATCACTATTCCTGGGAAAAAGACCACTACAATAAAGAAAGGCTTTTTAGTTATATTTCAGTTGTAGGTGACCAAAATTTCATGAATGCACAATCTGTGGGGGATGCGAAATATTCTTTATACAAATATTTACTAGAAGGTAAGTCACTTAAGGTTCTGGAAGTCACGGATAATATTGATGAAAAATTCAATAAATCGGAAGACCTTAAAGCGTTCATTAAACAACATATGAACCTCAGCTTTTTCTATAATAACGACGAAACCATTTTTCTTAAAGAAGAAAAATAAATTCCATAGAGAACTTTTTTCATTCAGAGTAACAGACTACACTTGGATTATTATAAAACCAGGCAAATAATGGCAGCCTCCCCTTACTCAGGGGAAAAACATATTGGCTAAGTGAATACCGACTATGTTGATCTAATTGCTGTTATCAATTTTTCATCAAGAGCACTTTTGTAATCTATGGACGTATAAAAAATGCATAGCATTCTAACATGAAAAGAATTCTATCCTATATTTTAATCTTTTGCATTCTACTTATTAATTTTTCATGTAGAAGCACTTCGCTAATTACCAAAGGCGAAATAGGGCAAAAGAAGACAGACAGAGAAATTCTTATTTTAAAAGCAGCAAACAAAACCTATGAATTGCGCAATTATAAATTGGAATCCGAATATATAGAAGGAGATATTTACAGAAAAACTACCCATACTAGAACTACGAAAGGTGATTCAAATTTCATTGTAGTAATATTAGATTCTGATTACTCTGTAATACCCGAAGAATTTCCAATTAAAGGCGTACAAATTCCCGATTCAGTAATTGAGAAAATCGAATATAAAAAACTTAACACCCCTCTAACAATACTTACTGTTACTGCGGTTTTAATACCTATTATACTTATAATATCAAATAATAATTGGTCTTGGTCTTCTCCATTTAGATAATATGACTTTCATTTTAAACCGTGTATAACTCTGTTCTGATTGGCCCACTTAGAATATTGGCTGAGCGAATTCCGACTATGTTGTTCCAATTGCCGAGATAACAATCTGTTCAAAAACACGATAACCGATTTCAAAAAAAGCCGTAGGCTTCAATGTACAGAGACGTTTACTGAACAGTTTAAGGGCGCTAAGCGGTGCGCATAATGGTAATAAAACCTGCACACTTAGATGCTCTTGTGAGCCCCCTCGCATAGGGGGCTTTCAATTGAATAGTGGAGTTCTACATTTAAAAGCTATGTCCTATTGCATCCCTCGTTATTACTGGAAAATTGATTTTATGGTGCTTACGTAACCAAATTACAAATTGCGTTTGTCAACAGTCACATAATCGACCCACATCATTGTCTTATCAAACACATTGATCTTTTTTTTGTCAAATATACCATAGTTATCACCAATGTTTAAATTCAGCATGATGGTATGAGGCCCAAAGTTTTCTAATTTCAGTTTTGGGTTTACCTCATTTGTATAGGTCACAATAATTGTATCATCCAATTTAATTGTAACAGAAACAACGCCATTTTTATTCTCCCAGTATTCATCATATACATGCCAACCTTCGGATACATCATATTCTCTTTCACAGGTTGTTCCCAAAACATTGCGGCCTTTCCCATAAATTAAATTGCAAGCATACCTTGGATCTGCAGGGCCAAAGGTATAACCCTCCACAACATCTATTTCACCATAAGCCGGCCATCTGTGTCCTTGCACGGTCCAGAATGCTGGCCATGCGCCATATGTCTCAGCAAAATCAACGAAACCTCCATTGTTAACAGCCGTAAATTTTATCCTTGCGGATGTGTGGTACTCTTGATTCAAATCAGGTTTGAAGCTGAAATTCGAAGTCAAGAATCCGGAATTCCAAATCTTACCATTTTTAGTAGCGGTAATGACCAGGCAACTCAAATTTTCATACGTTGCAATCGTTGGTATGCTGGCAAGGTATTTACACACCCGTGAATTGTAATCGAATCGTTCTGCTGCTATCCATTGTGATAAATCCCCGTTGACATCAAAATTATCCGTAAAAACACGCTCCCATTCCGAAGCTGATTTCAATTCAGGAGAACCATTCGTAATTGATTGATCCTGTTCCAGAATCTCATTTAAGCAACCGCTTAGTACAACCCCAAGAATTAAGAAGTACGTAATTCTCTTACAATTGACTGTTTTCATCGTGTTATTGCTTTTTAATTACAAATAATCTCAGTTAAATAATTCAATAAGAGCTAATGTTATCCTTCCAGAATCCTTATGGGGAAATATGATCTATTTTGTATTCAGAAAAAGTCAGAACATAATACCCGCAACTAAGGTGACACTGTCTAATGATAAACAGCGGAAATCGTTAAGAATGCCATAATGGACTTGACCTTTATATCTCTTAAGGCACATACCCATCCGAAAGTGTTTTCAGGAAAGCAACAATGGCGTCCTCTTCTGCATCAGTCAACCCCAGGTTTCCCAATTCATCTCTATTAACATTTTCAGATACTTCCGGAGGAGGCCAGCTTTCAACATCCCTGGTGTTGTAAAAGTGAACGACTTCCTTTAACGATTTGAAAACGCCGTTGTGCGTGTATGCTTTCGGAAATGCGTTTCCCGGACTTTTACCAACATTCCTAAGAGTCGGTACTTTGTGTTTGCCCCAGTTTTCTGTGAACATAGCTTGCCAATCAGGATTTGGATGGTGTTCCAGGAAACCACCGAGTCCGGGATCGATCCAGGCTGCTCCCTGCGGATTAATTGGACTTCCATCATCCAGATAGACCTCGTCCATTAAATAGAATGGATTATCCGGGTTTTTGGGCACACCAAGGTTATCAAACGTAAAATCAGTAAATAATGGAGGAGTACCCTCTTCTTCGGCTTCGCTGGGATGACACAAAAAGCACTGGGCTTTTCCATTAAACAATTCCATGCCCCACGTTTCTTCTTCATTTAGAATTCCTTCGGCTTCGCCCATCGCGAGGTAATAATCAAACTTAGAACTAAAGGCATTCACTTCTTTCGAGTTTTCGTAAGCGGCAATGGACAACCCAACCCGATCGTAATTTTTGTCAATTTCTTCCGGAGTGCTACAGTCAATTGGTTCGCCCCATACTTCTTCCCATAGATCGACATATTTCGACTCTGCGATTTGCATCAGAACTGCTTCTTTTGATGCGTTATTCTGCTCAACAGGGTTTAGAAATGGTCCTAATGCCTGATCGGCTGCCGGATTACCAAGATGTTCACCGGTAGCTCTCCCATCCCAAAAGTTTCCACCTTCAAATATGCCTTCATCCTCATCAAAATGAAAAACAGGGCTCAGAGTAGCATAAGCTGCACTAGGTGGCTTGCGATTACCAAAGCGTTGTGGTACGGCGCCTCGATACACGCCGCCCAGTATATTTATTCCCGCAGTAGGGCCTGTAAAACCAACTGCAGGACCATGACAGCCGGCACAGGACATATTATCCGGAGACGAGATTTTATCGAAGAACAGTTCTTTCCCTAACTGTTCTTTTGGTGTTAAATCTCCGATCGTCATTTTTTTCAAGCTGGGCTCATCGCCCGAAGAGCTGTCGGGCAGGTAATTATCCTGACAAGACCAAATGAACATAGAGAGAATAAAAAAGAGCGTTGCAAAGGGCATAGATAGATTTCGTTTCATAGCATTTTGGGTTTTTAATTCGATGTAATAGTGATTACATAATTTGCCTTTGGGGTTGATAAAGGCAATCGTACGTCTGTCCAAATAGTTGGTTCAATTTCAGTGATTCAATAGCGTTAATTAAGGCGAGGTACTTAATTTGATACGTTCGAAAATTCCTTCGGGTTTTTCATTTTGGAGTATACTTGTACTATTTATTTTGATGCAAAAAATTCAACAGCCCCTTGTCTCCGCTATGCTTCAACAAGGGGCCGTTAAGTTTATCTTCATTCCTTCGATGCAACAAAACTGCTATCTTGGGTTTCGCTCCCACGGAGCTCTCATTTGTTCGCCGGTTCTCTTACGACAAAAAACAGGACTGGTCTTTCATTACAATCATTACAACTCATTTTATCACCGGTTTACTCATCAGTTAATTCTCCCAATGCCTTGTCCTGCAGATATGGAATGTTATACTTGATAAAATATTCAGCTTTTGTTAGTTCCCGACCGAGATAAGCACAATGGTCCAGTCTGGATATAAATTCTTTTTCAATAATGGTGTAGTAAATACTTGCAGCATCATCGCCAACAATGGTATGTAATAATTCTCCCGTGTTGGCATAATACTCAACGTATATTTTGTGCTCCGACCTATCCGGAATGATCACAAAATAGCCCTTTCTGTCGAACACCAGTTTTTGCGGGTTTTGCGCAATAACTTCATTCCCCGATTCCTCATCCATGGCTTTTTCAGGAAACGCTTGTTTTGCTTTTGAAAGCGCGATGGTAACAGATTGAATGATGTCATCTGGTGAATCATTTCCAATCAATTCCACCAGCTCAATTTGTGCCTGAAAACGTTCAACTTGATCTTTGTCCAGGTTTTTCACAAACGGGCGTTTCCCTTTCGCTCCAATAATCCGGTTGGTATCGGTTATCCCGTTTTTATGCAAAGCCAGTAATGCTTGCCCCGCAAAATGGCCGTCCATCATGTCCTGCCCGCTTTCTTTACCGCAAACAATTAATGTTCGGATATTGGAATTCGAGATCAGGTTTTTCACGACTTTCTCAATACCGATATTTTCGGTTTCACAGTACCCAACAAGACAGATTTTGTCTTTTAAGGCTTTGAATAATTCTCCGGGCAGCTCTTTATTCGATAAGGTATTAATGGCAACAGATGCGCTCTCATTCCCCACCAAATAATCACCTTTTTCCACAGGCCATTTGATTTTTGGCGTTGGTGTATTGCAAGCGCAAGATGGCGACGAACAAATCAGGCTTTTCCCACCAGGCGTATTATCACCCATTTCAAATAACTGGTTCGATAACCCGGCCGGAAGGCAAGGATTACACCCCAGGCATTCATATTTTTTCTGATTCGTAATTTTTGTCCGAATTTCAATAGCCTGTTCCGCAAGTTCCTTTTCGTGCTTAGCTTCTGCCAACTCTGCAAATTCCGTTAAAGCATTCACATTGCAACCACAAAACGAACACTTCTCAATTTCCGAAATGTGTGTTAGCTTTTCAAATATCTCGCGTAACGACTGTTGTCCCTTAGTTGGCAGGTATACCTTTACTATCTCCAATGGCTTTTTACTCATATCTAAAATCGTCCTCTATTTTCGCCCCAATACATCAAATTTTCTCCCACAAACATGAATGCGACGAACTCGTGAATTATAAAATTACTAATCCACATTAGATATTCCTCTTAGCCTGCGATTATATTTTCAGTCGGAAGATTCCTGCCGTCTCTTTTTGCGACAATGATGCTGTTCCGCTTTCCTTTTCCACAGAGATTCCGCCGCCGTGGATTGCAGATCCAAAACAGCAGAGAAACAAAAAATTACCTCTCGCTCCCGTTGTACGAAAACGAGAGGTAGTTAAGATCGGTTTTCATTCGGCCTACCTTCGATGGAAGTTGGACGAAGGGATTACATTCCTGCTCACTCCCAAAAGCATTAACTTTGTATTGCAATTTCACCAAGCCTCCTTCTAAAAGCAGTATCATTCAGCGCCCCAACTGTGGGAGCTTAATTCGCTGCTGGCTTTCTTTGCTGCATTGCCTGAAGTTTTCTTCATCTTAATACTTAAAATGGGCTTAACTTCATGTTTTACAATATCCTCGGCCAGACTTCCATTAATCAGATGAGCGAAGCCTGTCCTGCCATGAGTCTCAATTGCAATTAAATCTGCATCTGTTTTATTGCTGAAATTCAGAATACCACTTTCAATGTCATAATCATTATAAACGTTAATACTGTAATCTGTAAGTTTAAATTCCCGGGCAAAGTCACTGAGCAATTTCAGGCTTTGTTCCGTTGTTTCAAAATCTTTAGGAGTAATTACCTTCAATAAATCAATGTGAGCATCATACAGGTCAGCAAAGAATTTAATTTTCGAAAAGGCATGATAAGATTCATCAAGAAAGTTTGATGCAAAAACCATCCTATCGATGGTAAAATCTTCAATTTCATTTTTGAGGGTTAACACCGGTGCCTCTGAAAGTCGTACAACTTTTTCGGTGTTTGATCCGATAAATGACATATCATAACCAGTACGGCCATGAGATCCCATTACGATTAGATCGGGATGTTTAAATTTGACGTTGTTTAATACATCCGCAATTGTTGAACCGGAAACAACCTGCCGCTCAACATGAACACCTTCCAAAAAGCTTTGATCAAGCAATTGATCGAGCTGTTTATTGGCATCGGTACTGATTTCCTCGTAATACTCTTTGGTATAGTAATAACTAAATTCCTCCCCTAATGCAGGATGCTGATAAACGTGGACTAAATTGATTTTTCCACTGATTTTTTTTGCAATACTTGCAGCTACTTTTAGTGCAAATAAAGCATGGGCTGAAAAATCTGTAAGTACTAAAATTGTTTTCATAGCAGTAATTTGTTTTAATTAAACGGTAACGATTGTCTGGCAGACAAAAGGATTGCATACAGTTCCATCTTAATCCGAAAGACAACTTAATCCCTACCCGGTCTTCCATTTCTTTTCAATGAATCTAAACGTAAAGACTATTCATTAACGACTGCCGCCGGATCTCCTTTTGCACTTGCCATTCAACAATATAGTCGAACCTATCACCCGAGCAGTGAATACCTTTCTCGTGTTTACACGGAGAGTAACTGGCATTACCGGTATGTAAGAAGTGGATACCATGTGCCTTGCAAGGAATCGGCTTCCCTTGATTTTTGGTTTTCGTAAACATGCTGGTCCTTTTTTTGAATGTGAAGACTCGATGTTGTAATGCCCCATTAAATTGGAAGCATTCGCGTAAATTATCAATCACTAAACACTAATAAATGGTCTCTTAGGAAATTATCCCATTATAAATACGAAAACTGAAATCTATTTGTTAGTCGGTAAATTCAAAAAAAAGCAGACGAAGATGCCCTTCAAATTGAAAGCTATTGTGGAGTTGCTACATTTGCCTTGATTCAAATTCTTCCCTCTCTACCTGTAGAGAGGGAAGAATCGAGCGCAGCGAGCTTGGGGTGAGCCAAACCGAAAAAAGCCGTTCCGACTTAAAACCGGAAGTTGACGCCCAGTTTCCAGTATTGGCGTTTAAAGCTGAATGTCCACTCCGACTCATCCAGATCGCCGCTTATTTTATCGTAGCGCAATCCGCCCAAACAAGCTGAAAGGCCCCAGCGTTTGGAGAAAAAATAAGCCAGCTCCGGAGACAGTTCCATGCTTAACAGTTTTCCCGTTGCATCCATTCCCAAAGCTGTAAATGTAGAAGAATTACCATCAACCAGGACCAATTCAGTAGAACTCATATTCTGCACGCTGGCGTTGATAATCGAGGCCTGCACCTTTGCTTTGCCGTAGCTTCCAGTAAAACGGGGAGCCAGGTAAAACCGCCCGAACACCGGCAAATAATATTTACAGAAAACCCGCGGTAGCCAATAAGTACCTTCAGCATCCATGAAGGTTCCCAGTAGATCATAACCAGTTACTGTGACTACAGTTTGTTCGGTATTTTCTTCAGCCTTTTCATGGTAGCGTGCCAAGCCCAAACCAACCGAAAAACGATCTGTTATAAAGCGTTCGGCATTGAACGCGAGGTGCCAGTCCTTTTCCTCGCTCTTTAATTGAGATCCGGAATCCGATTGACTCGATTTCGATTTGTAGTAACTACCCTCTACCGAGACCATCCAGTCTTTGCTTGTTGGTTGTGCAAAAGCATGGAAAGTGAGAACCAGCAAAAAGCAGGTTTGTAAAAAGCGTTTTAGAGATTGCATGGGGGTGGGATGGTTTTTGTTTTTACTTGGAATCCATTTTGTTGATGATCTCCCGTAATAAGTCATTCTGTTCTTGTCGCAAGGAGATAAAACGATTGACCCATCTATAAATCAAATATAGGATCCCAAATATTACTGCCACATATACAACAATAAGAAGAAAAGGCAGGAAAAA
>QKCF01000206.1 GCA_003246935.1 Sunxiuqinia sp.
TAACTTTGCACCGCAATTTTTAGAACTTAAAATAATGGCATTACAGTGTGGTATCGTAGGACTTCCGAATGTTGGTAAGTCAACTTTGTTTAATTGTTTGTCGAATGCGAAGGCTCAGTCGGCTAACTTCCCGTTTTGTACAATCGAACCTAACGTAGGGGTAATTACTGTTCCTGACGAGCGTTTGAACCAGTTAGCAGGATTTGTTAAACCGGAACGTATTGTACCGACAACAGTAGAGATTGTTGACATTGCTGGTTTGGTGAGAGGTGCGAGTAAGGGAGAAGGGTTAGGAAATAAGTTTCTTGGCAATATTCGCGAGACAGATGCGATTATTCACGTTTTGCGTTGTTTCGAGAATGACAACATTACGCACGTTGACACCACAATTGATCCGGTTCGTGACAAGGAAACAATTGATATTGAATTGCAATTGAAGGACTTGGAAACTGTTGAGGCTCGTTTGCTGAAAGCAGAGAAACAAGCTAAAGCAGGTAATGATCAGGAAGCAAAGCGTTTGGTAAATATTCTGAAGGCATATAGAGAAGCGTTGCTTCAAGGTAAATCGGCTCGTACAGTAGAGGTGGACGAGTTGGATGTGAAATTGGCGAAAGACCTTCAATTGTTGACGAACAAGCCAATTCTTTACGTTTGTAACGTAGATGAAGCATCGGTTACTACAGGAAATGCTTATGTTGATGCTGTAAAAGAATCGATTAAAGATGAGAATGCCGAATTTTTGGTGATCGCTGCTGCAACCGAGGCAGATATTGCAGAATTGGAAAGCTATGAGGAGCGTCAGATGTTTTTGGAAGATTTGGGATTGACTGAGTCAGGTGTTAATAAACTGATTAAATCGGCATACAGGTTATTACAACTTGAAACGTATTTCACAGCAGGGGTGAAAGAGGTTCGTGCGTGGACTTACCGTCGTGGATTTAAAGCACCGCAAGCCGCTGGTGTTATCCACTCTGATTTTGAAAAAGGTTTCATCCGGGCTGAGGTCATCAAATTCAATGATTTTGTGACGTTCGGTTCTGAACAAGCTTGTAAGGAAGCCGGTAAAATGTCGGTTGAAGGGAAAGACTATGTAGTTCACGATGGCGACATCATGCACTTTCGTTTTAATGTGTAGAGTCTGATAAATCGAAATATTTAAGAGCAGTTTAGTTTTAAACTGCTTTTTTTATGCTGTAAAAAATTTAAACAGCAAATTTTTTTTCAGAACCGAGCTTTTTACGTTAAAAAAGCAAACCCCTGTCGAATTTTGGGGTATGCTTTCAAAAAAAGCAACTTTATTTTGATGACACTTGGTCAAAAGAGGGGGTGTTTTTGAAATGCTTGGTTTCATTTTGAGATTAAAATATTGAGTGGTTGAGTTTTTTGTTAGCTCTAATGTTTTCTCAATAGAAAAATGTCAGAGGTCGTTTTGTATGTAAATCAAAAAGGTTATTTTTGACGATCAAAATTTTTAGACTTATAACACGAATAATTTTTTGGCATTATGTGTGGAATTGTAGGCGTATTTGATTTAAAGATTGATGCTCAGGAGTTGAGAACTCAAGTATTACAACAATCAAAGAAAATTAGACACCGCGGACCGGACTGGTCTGGTATTTATTGCGGTGATAAAGCAATTATTGCTCACGAACGTTTATCAATTGTTGACCCGGAATCAGGCGGTCAGCCATTGTATAGTAAAGATAAAAAGTTAGTTCTTGGGGTGAATGGTGAGATTTACAATCACCAGGAAATTCGGGAAAAGACGAAAGACAAATATGAATATCAAACAGGGTCTGACTGTGAAGTTATTTTGGCTTTGTATCAGGAAAAAGGAGTTGACTTCCTTGATGACCTGAATGGTATATTCGGTTTTGTTTTGTACGATGTTGAAAAGGATATCTACCTGGTTGGTCGTGACCATATCGGTATCATTCCATTGTATATGGGCTGGGATGCTCTTGGACAATTCTATGTTGCTTCAGAGTTGAAGGCTTTAGAAGGTTATTGTGTGAAGATTCAGGAATTCCCACCTGCTCACTATATGTTGAGTTCAGAAGGCGAGGTTAAACGCTGGTGGAACCGCGATTGGATGGACTATGAAAATGTAAAAGACAATACAACCAGCATTGATGACTTGCGTCAGGCAATGGAAGATGCAGTGCAACGTCAGTTAATGTCGGATGTGCCTTATGGTGTATTGTTGTCTGGTGGTTTGGATTCATCTATTACCTCTGCTTTAGCGAAAAAATTCAGTGGTACGCGCGTTGAGGCTGGCGGTGAGAAAGAGGCTTGGTGGCCGCAATTGCACTCTTTTGTAATTGGGTTGGAAGGTTCACCTGACTTAGCTGCAGCTCGCAAGGTGGCTGATTATATTGGAACAATTCACCACGAGATTCACTATACAATTCAGGAAGGTTTGGATGCAATCCGTGATGTAATTTACCATATTGAGACTTACGATGTAACAACGATCCGTGCGTCCACTCCGATGTACCTGTTGGCACGTGTAATCAAATCGATGGGTATTAAGATGGTACTGACAGGAGAAGGTGCCGACGAGATCTTCGGTGGTTATCTGTATTTCCACAAAGCACCAAACGCTCAGGAATTCCATAACGAAACATTGCGTAAGATCAGCAAGTTGAACCTTTATGACTGTTTGCGTGCGAACAAGTCTTTGGCAGCTTGGGGAGTTGAAGGTCGTGTGCCATTCCTGGATAAAGAGTTCATGGATGTGGCAATGCGTTTAAACCCAGCAGATAAGATGGCCGGAAAAGGGAAGATGGAGAAATATGTGGTTCGTAAGGCCTTTGAAGAAGTATTACCGGAAAGTGTGGCATGGCGTCAGAAAGAGCAATTCTCTGATGGTGTTGGTTACGGATGGATTGATACCTTGAAGCAAATCGCAAGTGATAAGGTTTCGGATGATATGATGAAAAATGCGCACTTCCGTTTCCCTATCAACACTCCGAGATCAAAAGAGGAGTATCTGTATCGTTCAATCTTTGCAGAACATTTCCCATCAGATCAAGCAGCTGCATGTGTACCTTCAGTGCCATCAATTGCATGTAGTACAGCTGAGGCTTTAGCTTGGGACGCTTCATTCCAAAATAATGCCGATCCATCAGGACGTGCAGTACGTGGTGTACACGAAAATGATTTGAAAGACTAATTTGGATTCAATCCAATAATGATATTTCGACTGTTTATCAGTCAATCATTTTGCCAAAAATGAGTGTGAAACCAGTGTCAAACGACACTGGTTTTTTTATGTGCCTGATTTAAGAGGAGGAGAAGCTGGTAAAGGAAAAATCCGGTAGTCAGGCTAAAAATTGCCCAACAAAATATACCGTCGCTGATGTAATTAATCGAAAGC
>QKCF01000477.1 GCA_003246935.1 Sunxiuqinia sp.
ATCCATTTTGTTGATGATCTCCCGTAATAAGTCATTCTGTTCTTGTCGCAAGGAGATAAAACGATTGACCCATCTATAAATCAAATATAGGATCCCAAATATTACTGCCACATATACAACAATAAGAAGAAAAGGCAGGAAAAACATAATATTCATAATTCTAATTTTTAATGTTTATGCTTATTTCAAAGGTTTGTTCTTTATGTACTTTGCTGGCACGCTTTGGTATAGCGTGCCTCAGTTTCTTTGCTTATTTGTTTGTTCCAAACAATGCACGAATCACAGATTCACACTAGCCGGGGGACTGATCGTATTTGTTAACCTCTTTTTGAATCCAGTAGATGGACAACGGGAAATAGATCAAATGAATAAAACGGAAAACATAGGCATTGCCTACCTGGTAGCCGGCAAAGAATTCATTTTCCCGGTTCTCGTAATCGATCATATTTTTGCACACGATTCCATTGCATACCGCCCAAACAAGAAGAACCACCATAGGAACATACTGATTAACCCAATGTGGAAATTCCTCTTTCTTGAAAATGATTCCATAGCCTGCAAGAATTAAAATGTAAGAGACGGCGATCAGGCAATTTGAAAGCACATTGAATAACTTATCGTCCCTGTTATTTTTACGAATTGCATAAAGCCCAACCTGCCTTTGCCAAACCAGGTAAAATGGGAAGATCAGGCCAAAGACCCAAAAGGCCATTGCCGGAGGTAAATTTAGAATCCAATAAGTGAGTTTATCTGTTTTATTCAATTCCATATTATTTCTCTTTATTGTTTCTGGCGCGCTTTTGTAAAGCGTGCCACAGTTTCTTAGTATGCTTGTTTGTTTCGAATAAAGCACGAATCACAGATTCGAGCTGGCGGGTTTCTCTATTCATACCATTCAAATAAATACCGTTCCTCATATTCTATTTCTGAATTCTTTAGAATCTCCAGATATTCTTCCTTAAAATTAACTCGTTTGTGATGCATTGGTTGATTAAGAATATATCTCGCTACAGCATCAATTTGCGACTTCGAATAGGTGAATGCACCGAAACCATCCTGCCAGCCAAATTTACCGACTACCATTCTTTCCGCATTAATCCATCTTGATGAATTAGCTTTGATATCCCTGACTAAATCGGATACCGACGTTGACGGATTAATTCCAACTAATACATGTGTGTGATCAGGATTACAATAAATGGCAAGAGGCTTTGAATTTTTATTCGTGATCGTACCACAAATGTATTTTTCTAATCTTTCCCGGTGTCTTTCCGCAATTAGATTTTGTCTGCCATATACTGCAAATACAAATTGAACAATTAGTTGGGTGTAGGTATTGGCCATGTTAGTTAGTATTAATTTGTTAGCCTTTTTTTTAACAAAAACCTAGCTAGATTGAGTTTTATTGTATTTTCAGCTCCGGAGGAGCGGTATCTTTGTAGATGAATCGTCATCTACATGAAAACTAGCTCCGGAGGAGCGACACATCATACGATGCTCCTGTTTTCGGTTTTGCTCCTACGGAGCTCTTATCATCCCGCTCTCCTTTACTACAAAGATGTCGTCCCTACGGGACTATTTCTTCTTACCATTCGCCGTCGCGTTTTGGATGGTTCAGCTTGCTTGTTCGTTCCAAACGAAGCACGAATCACAGATTCGAGCTAGCCAGTGCCATTCTTATCCAAAATATTGCATTTCGGCATTTTTACTTTTGCTCATTACCTTGAGTAAGTTCAACCATTACCAATTTTCCATTTTCATACCTTGCAAATTTGTACATGATATCCATTTTATTAATGTCATAGACATAATTAAAACTTGGAATTTGAATTATTTTTCCTTCTTCAAGCTCGTACATTGCAGGACTAACTTTTAGCATTTCAGAATAAATCTTCAGCTGTTCAATTTTATATTTTGTATTGGCTTCTATTTCTGAAATCTGCTGTTTTGTTTTTGAATCAATTATTCCGTAAACAGTAAATCCAATAACGATAGCAATTGAAATGATAATAATCGATGAATTCTTCATTTTGTCCTTAGTCTAAAAAATTATTTATTAAAGATTATTCTGTGTAAAGTTGTTCCGTTTATTAAAGTCCTGTATAATAAATGCTAAAGCCTGTGCAGATGTACCAGGTACATATCTCCTTTATTTCAATCAATCTTATTATTACTTATTCAGCCACCAATTTACGCAATCCCATAAAAACTCACCATAATCAATATTCAATTTAGTTTCATTCTTAATAATTATATTCAAATACAAAAAAAGAAGAACGAACACGTCGCTCCTCTTTGGTAAGGCAGGTTAGTAAAGCCTTCTCGTTTTTAGTCGTCGAGTTTCAGTTTTTTTTTGTTGTCTAAAAACGGGATCACTGTTTATCCCTCGTTTTTTTAAACGTACCCGGATTAAAGCACGAAGCTGTTCACCTCGTCGCTCCAGTTGCGTTGCGAGTCGGTGCCCACAGCCAATACGCGGAAGGCATATTGGTTGCCGCTGATTAATCCGGTAATGAGTACTTTGGGTTTAGTGGCAAAAGCTGTTGCCGTCCCGTTTGGAGTAGTCAGGTTGCGGTACTCAATGCTGTAACTGTTGGCATGAGCCACGCGGTTACAAGTTACCTCAACCGTTCTTTTAGACTTAGCCGGATGCACCTGCAAATTTTCGGGCGCATCGAGCGGACCTGCAGCCTCGGCTTTTTTCGACAAATCGAAACCACTGCTCAGTAGGATCTTTTCGTCGCCTTTCCCCGTCTGGATAACGTACATCCCCAGGTCGTGCAGCAGATTTTCGAGCACTTTACGTTGCTCGTTCTTCACCGCTACAGCCTGGTGATCGCCGCTGTTGGAAGCAGCCAAGGCATCGCTATAAGCAACACGAGCTGTTTCAACCTCGTCGATCGCAGGCGAAGGCGTTGGAAAATTAGAATTATTCGTGACGCCCTTAACTATCTCGGACGCTTTGACAATCAACTCAGCATCGCTGTAGTTACTTGTCGTAAAACTGATTAATACCTTGTACATTCTGGATAATTTTGAATGTTTATATCTGGAGGGTAAACAGTTGCGGATTACAGAAACAGGCGACATGAGTTCGAAAGAGATTTTAGTCTTACCTGTAATCAAGAAGTAATGGCTGCTATTGCATAAAACCGACATCGGAACACTCACCGCTTTACGATAACCGAGGATACGGCTAAAAGCATTCGAAACAGCTTTTCTTGTATCGAAGACGCGGAACCTTCGATCGAGGAAACCAGTTCTTTTGTCGAAGACGTCGTAACTTCGATCTAAGATGTGGCTCCTTTTACCGAAGAAGAAAAATCTTCGATCGAAGAAATGATTTCTTGTATCGAAGATGTGCCAACTTCGATTAAAGATGCCGTTTCTTTTACCAAAGTTGCTCCAACTTCGATCGAAGATGCGGCATCTTCGATACAAGTTAACGCTATATTGTTCAACAAAGAGCCATTTTTGGCTATTTTGAGGACTCAACGCCTCAATTTTGGCCAAAATCGGAAACGTGGCCGCTTGATATCCTAAACTGCGAATACAAATCATAACGTATCAATTAATTTAGACATGACTGTCCCGAACGCAGAACAGCGTTAAATGCAATTCAAATCTTTCCCTTGTGTTTTTGCTTTTTTTAGCTTCTCTTTCTCTCCGCAGCAGCACCTGGTATTTTGAGAATTGACACCGGCAGGAATGAAAACACGCCTACCCGTTATCATCTGGTTTTCAGCAGATCAGAATAATCAAACCAAAAATCTACTGAACAACAAGTTACGGCAGTTGAAAATAAAAATTGCAAACGATTAACAGAAAATTTGCACAAATGTGCTGAAAAGCAGAAACAGTTCGTTAACACGAAGTACTCGCCAAAATGCGATGCCCTAACAAGGCTCGTCGCATTCGGCGTTATCGAGAAAAATCAGCCTATAGGTACTACATACAGTGCCTGTTAAATGATTTTCGGCTTTGGAACTCAGGAAATTCCTGTAAAACATTATTCTTCCGCCGATGGGGCATATTTTCGCTTAATGAATATCCAGCTATTCCCACCCAACATGGTTAGATTACTACCGACCCACAACCAATACCCAAGCTCATAACTAACAATTTGTTGAGGCCAGCCCGCTTCATCCATTATTATCTCATCAAACAACAGAAAGGATAATGCAATTACGGTTGATATGCTACTAAAAATTAACGCCGTTAAATTGTATTTGGTAACCAACCAGGACAATATTAAGAGTGGATTGGCAAGCCAACAAAGGCATGCGCCACCTATTAATAGTCCAAATATTCCGAATACGAAATCTTCAAGAGAGTCACTGCATCCATTCTCCAGACAAAAGGACTTTTGCGTTAATGAAGCAGCAAACAGTGCAATAGACAAGCCTAAGGTTATTTTTTGAATTATTTTATCGTTCATCCTGCTAAACTTCTTCGTCTGCCGTTACGCGATGAAGGCATTTGAAACAATCTGCTTTTCTAAAGAAATTACGTTCATCTCTCATTTATGTTTTCAGTATTTCCAGGAAAGAAACAGACACTTCAAAAGGCTTTCCTGAAAAATTATTGACGCTTTCAGGTGAAAGAATATAATCCAATTTTCGGCATCCTATCTATCTATTTGTATCATAAGCAAATAATTTGTAACTTTTATTCAGAAAACTCAAAATAGACATTATGAAAATTGCGTTTCGGTTTGTCATAA
>QKCF01000181.1 GCA_003246935.1 Sunxiuqinia sp.
TTGATGCTTATTGGAGCCTGTGCCGGTTCCACCGGTGGTGGTGTGAAAGTTATTCGCCACGTTATTAGCCTCCAGTACCTTAAACGAAGTATACGGCGGGTAATTCACCCGAATGCCGTTTTCAATGTGAAGTATAACACCAAAATGCTGAATACCTCTCAGGTCAGCAGTGTAATTACTTTTATCATCATTTATTACGGAGTGGTAATTGTCGGCACTTTTTTGATGATGTTGTTGGGAAATAGCTGGCCAACATCGTTCGGTTCCATCCTTACAACAATGGGTGGTGTTGGTCCTGGTTTTGGTTTGGTTGGGCCAGCGTCGAACTTCTCGATGTTGAACGACGGATCGAAATATTTGCTTTCCTTTTCGATGCTTTTAGGGCGATTGGAGATTTTCCCCGTACTGACACTTTTTACAGGTTGGTTCTGGCGCACCTAGGAAATAAGGCTTAAAATGAGCAAGATGCCATGAATCTCCTTTTTGGGATGATTCGTGGTAAAATGCACCCGCTGTTGTATGTCTTTTTTTAAGTTCGCGTTGGTTGCCTGTTGATAACGGAATTAATGAAACAGCGGATAGTCGCAGAGGTATTGGTCCTTGGCTTGTCAAATATTCTAATAAAAAAAAGCCCCGCCAATTGGCAGAGCTTCTCTCTCTGTAACTCCTCTTTATTTAGAATGAAAATCCAAATTCAACTTCCAGTTGATTCATTTCTAATTTTATGTTTTGGTTAGCTGGTGGGTCTAGTGGATTTACACCGCTAACATCGTTATTCAGCGCATAGTTCAACGCAAAATGCAACTGGCTTCCTTTTTCTCCCAAATCACGGGTCAGACCAAAGCCCAACTGGTTAGTGATCACACCCGGAGCTAAGATATTAAACATCAATTCTGATTTCGGTACCGGGTTTTCACCGATGGAATAACCGGCACGGAATGTCCATTTCTCAACTGCTGAACAGGAGACACCCAACTTCACAACGGTCACATCCTTCCATCCAAATCCGGGACCATCGTCGGTTCCAAGTAACGAATTGACATCACCCCCCATTGCCATACCAAGACTTGGCAACATTGGGTTAGCGATTGACTTTACGCCACTATAAAAGATTTGTTTTACATCGGCCATTACTGTGAAGGCATTGGTCACATCCCAGGCAAAACCGGCCGTCCAGCTGGAAGGAATATCGAAATCACCTTGTTCGGCAAATAAACCAGCGTATTCGTCAAGCTCGCTCATGTAAACTTTGCTTTGATACATCGCACCCACGGTAAAGCCTTCGGCCAGTTTGCCCATGTAGCCAATTTTGAATCCAACACCTGTACTCCCTGCTTTTCCCTTATTGCTCAGGTTTTCTGAATCTGCCGAAAGTCCCATAGCTCCAAAATAATTCAAGCCTTTGGCCTCAAAATACTGGTAAGCCAAAACGCCCGTTATACCCACTGAATGATTTTCAGCAATTTTCAACGAATAAGTGACATCGGCGAAAAGCTGAGCCAAGTTCACTCCGGTTGATTCTGAGCTTAAATCTCCAAACACGGGCATCGGGTAATCGGTGTTCATTCCACCATTACCAAACACAGATACTGAAAGGCTCGACTGTTCGCCCAGCATCCAGTTGGCGCCCAAGGTTGGCATGAAAAATACCTTGCTTTCGCTTTTTACAGTTCCGGACGCCAGCCCAAAAGTTCCAGCCATTTGCGAAGGATCTCCGGTAACTGTAAATTTCCGGTTCGGGTTGAAGAGTTCTACGCCCAGTTGGTATTTTTTACCCAACCAAACAGCTCCGGCTGGGTTTCCATTGATTAATGACCCTTGATAATAGGCTACTCCTGCTCCTGCTAAACCTTTATTGATTGTTCCGTAGCCAACGCCAAAGTAACCATCAGTTGCCTGGCTAAATAACGCGGCTATACATAACGTTCCCGTAAGTAGGGACTTCTTCCAAGATAAATTTTTCATAGATAGATTGGTTTTTTTTGGATTGAGGCAGCAAAGTAGCGAAGATTCCCTTTAGAATCAATCTAATTAGATTGATAAATATCAAAATATGTTGAAGGTTATAAGATCATGATTCCTGTTGCCATTCGTCCCGTTGTTGCGCCATCCCGCCGAGCAGAGTAGAACTTATCTTTCCCATCGAATGAACATAGGCCCATGATCTCGATTTGAGACGAAGGAATCCCCGTGCTTTCTAGAAGCGTTTGGTTAGCTTTCCAGAGATCGAGATCGGCCTTCCCGGCGTTACCGTTTGGGTATAGAAGATCTTGATAGTTCTTAAAATTGGCCTTTACTGCATCAATTACCTCCGTGCTAACCTCGTAGTTAGGGCGTGAAATGGAAGGACCAATACCGGCTAACATATCCGCCGGATTGCAAGCGAATTCATCAACCATTTTTTCTATAGTCTTTGCAGTTATCAGACTCACAGTGCCTCGCCATCCTGCATGGATTACTGCTACCACTTTTTTTACCGGATCGCAGATTAGAATTGGAACGCAATCGGCTGTTTGAACGCAAATGCACAATCCTGGAATGTTGGTAATAAGCGCATCGGTATCCGGGATTTCTGCTTCGTTCACTAGTTCGGTAACCACCGCGATATGGTCTTTATGTGTTTGGCGAGGAAAAATTAGTTGGTTTGGCGACAATAAGAAACTTGTCGCCAATTCCCGACGATATTCCTGGAAAATATCATCTGAGTCACCGGTAAAACGACTTTTACCATCGCCTCCCCAGCCGACTTTTGTCGTGGTGAAATGTAGGAATTTATCGCTCTTTAAATGGTCGAACTTGTAAAAAAGCTTATTGTTTGTCCGAAATTGCTGCATGTTGTATCTTATTGGTTGTATGTTGTGGCTGAAAACTGCGGCTTATCAATTTTAGCCGTTCAGCAATTCATTCATCTTCTGTTTATCCAGAATACGAATCGTCCGGCGCTGAACTTCAATTAAGTTTTCTTCGGCCATTTCTCCTAGCGCTCGGGCCAGTGAAGGTCGTGTTACTGCGAAAAACTCAGCGAGCTGCGCTTGGGATAATGGTAACTCGACAACTGCCAAACGGTCGCCCGCCAGATCGAGCAGATAGTGGGCAATTTTCTGGCGGATGGTTTTAAACGATAAGAATTTGATACGGGATGACAGGAATTGTGCCCGTGATGAAATTGAGTTCAGGTAATTCGTCAGTATGCGCTGATCTTTCTGCAGAATTTTGAGAAACTCGGGACGGGAGATACACAACAGACTCACTTCTTCGTTGGCGATTACATTCACCGGAAACCGATTATTTTGCCCAAACAGAAAAGCTGATGCCAAAGGACGGGGAGCGGGGATGTCTTCAATCTTGATGGTTTTCCCGGTGTAGTCGGCCATC
>QKCF01000270.1 GCA_003246935.1 Sunxiuqinia sp.
TGCAGTAGCGGCTTGCACATTCTTTTCAAGTTCTGTGTACGCTCAATATCCAAATATCCCGGACAGTGTAAAACATGCTGCAGAAGAATTAATGAAGGCAGCGGAAGAGCATTCCGACATGGCCTGGGAAAAAGCTATTCCAGCTATTGAAAAAGATGCAGCCAATGGAAAACCTTATATTCCATGGGCAAAACGACCAACCGATCTACCACAAGCCAGTATTCCCGCTTTCCCGGGGGCTGAAGGAGGTGGTATGTACACTTTTGGTGGTCGTGGAGGAAAAGTAATCACCGTAACCAACCTTAACGATGATGGTCCGGGAAGTTTACGCGAAGCTTGCGAAACCGGTGGGGCGCGGATTATTGTTTTCAATGTTTCAGGTATTATCCGCATTAAATCGCCATTGATTATTCGCGCTCCTTATGTAACAATTGCAGGACAGACAGCTCCTGGCGACGGTGTATGTATTGCCGGAGAAAGCGTTTGGATTAACACGCACGATGTAATCATTCGTCACATGCGTTTCCGCAGAGGTGAAACCTGGGTTGGTCGTCGTGACGATGCCATCGGTGGTAACCCGGTCGGAAACATTATGCTTGACCATATTTCGGCGAGCTGGGGATTGGATGAAAACATGTCGATTTACCGTCACATGTACCTGACTGATCCGCGCAAACCGGAAGAAAAACTGGGTACTGTGAACATCACCATCCAGAATTCAATTTTCTCTGAAGGACTGGATACCTGGAACCATGCTTTTGGTAGTACCATTGGTGGAGAGAACTGTTCTTTTATTCGCAACCTGTGGGCCGATAATACCGGACGTAACCCGTCGATAGGTTGGAATGGTGTTTTCAACTTTGTGAATAACGTTGTTTTCAACTGGGTGCACCGTTCTTTGGATGGTGGCGACCAGACTGCACGTTATAACATCATTAACAACTATTTTAAACCAGGTCCTATGACTCCGGTTGATGAAGCTGTGGGACACCGTATCCTGAAGCCTGAATCACGCTTTACCATGAACGGCCGCAAAGTTTACGGTTTGGTTTATGTGAACGGAAACGTTGTTGAAGGAAACGATAAAGTAACTGCCGACAACTGGGATGGTGGCGTACAAATTGAAGATATGGAAGATGCCGGCGAATTTACGCCTTACATCAAATGGGACAACCCACACCCAATGCCTTATATGACCATTTATCCGGCAAAAGAGGCTTTCGAATATGTGGTGGACAATGCAGGTGCAACTTGCCCTAAACGTGACGCTGTTGACGTTCGTGTGACTAAGCAGGTAAAAACCGGTGTTGTTGAATATCCTAAAAATGTTGATTTGAGCCACGTTCCTCATTTCAAATATCGTCGTTTACCTGAGGATTCTTACAAAAAAGGAATTATTACAGATGTTGCGCAAGTAGGTGGGTATCCTGAATACAACGGAAAACCATACAAAGATTCTGATGGCGACGGTATGCCGGATGCTTGGGAGAAAGAATATAAGTTGAATCCAAATGATCCAGCGGACGCTAATGGCGACATCAACGGCGATGGTTATACCAACATCGAAAAATACATTAACGGAATTGATCCGACTAAAAAGATTGATTGGTCTAATAAAGAAAATGATTACGATACGTTGAATGAAAAAGACGGTAAACTTTTCTAATCGTTTAAAATAGATTTAAAAATGAAGAAGGTGTTCGAGCACTTTGAAAGAAATATGAGTAAGATGTTGAAAAATGCGTTTTTGCTGTTACTTTCTTTAGGAGCTATTTGGTCTGCAAATGCGCAGAAGAAACAAGAACAAACACCGCCGCTTCAGCTATCACAAATCGGGAATTTGGTTTATTCGGCGGACTCGCTGGGAAATCGGGTTCCCGATTTTTCCTATTGTGGTTACAAACTGTCAACTCAGGAAATTCCCTCTGTCGAAACAAAGATACGGGTTCCGTTGGTTGACGGTGATGCAACCAGTCTCCTGCAATCAGCTATCGACTATGTTGCATCGCTTCCTGTTGATAAAAACGGTTTTCGAGGAGCAATTCAGTTGTATCCGGGTACTTACCATGCGAAAGGACGATTTCGTATTGAGACTTCCGGAATTGTAATTCGTGGAGCTGGTTTTGGAGAAGATGGAACTAAAATTGAAGTTGGTGGAATTGAGCGGGAAACTTTTTTCAGAGTAAAAGGCGAAGCGCCTGTTATCGCTGATGAGAAAGTACAAATTACAACCAATTATGTACCAGTGAACGCAACCACTTTTGCGGTTGAAAATTCCGATCATTTAAAAGTGGGCCAAGAAATTTTTCTTACACGTCCGGCTACCGACGAATGGATAGAGCTATTGGGCATGAAGGAATTTGGAGGCGAGTCAGGTTGGCTAGGTTGGCGGGCCGGATATCATAATTCAACATGGGACAGAACTATTACCAATATCGAAGGCAATAAGATAACGATTGATGTCCCGATTACAACTGCTCTCGACCAGAAGTATGGGGGAGCTTACCTTCATACTGCAAGTTGGGAAAACAGAATTCAGAATATTGGAATTGAAAACCTGAGCTTGGTTTCAACTTATAATGCCGAAAATCCGAAAGACGAAGAACATTGCTGGAATGCAATATCTTTTGAGAATGCTGCTAACTGCTGGGTTCGTCAGGTAACGTTTCAGCACTTTGCCGGATCAGCGGTTGCGGTGTACGAGTCGGCCGCCAAAGTAACCGTTGAAGATTGCCTGAACCTGGAGCCGGTTTCGGAAATAGCGGCCTACCGCCGTAATGCATTTTATGTAGGAGGTCAGGAAACCCTGGTGTTGCGCTGTTATGCCGAATATGGCTGGCACGATTTTTCAACCGGATTTTTTGCAGCCGGCCCCAATGCCTTTGTGCAGTGCCAGTCGTACCTACCCAATAATTTTAGCGGTGCAGCCGATAGTTGGGCTTCGGGTGTGTTGTTCGATATTGTTAATGTCGATGGTCAGAAGCTTTGCTTTACTAACCGCGGGCAAGATGCACAGGGAGCCGGATGGACTGCTGCCAACTCGATGTTTTGGCAATGTTCAGCTGCTAAAATTGAAAATTTTGCACCTCCCGGAACTCAAAATTGGGCTTATGGTGCCTGGGCACAATTTGCAGGCAACGGCTATTGGTACGAGGCCAATAGCCATGTAAGCCCACGCAGCCTTTTTTATAAGCAGTTGCAGGAAAGGCTCAACGCCCCAACTTTGGGCGAAGGACAAGTCATTACCTATACAATTGAAGATGCCGGAAATCCAACACCTGAAGAGGCAACCCGAATTGCTGAATATTTAGAGGCAAATCATCCGCTTTCGGTTAGAGAATTTATTCTGAAAGCTCCTGAAC
>QKCF01000425.1 GCA_003246935.1 Sunxiuqinia sp.
AAGAGCGTAATTGACTTTTTATTATCTGAAAAAGGACTTAATTACGGGAACTTACCAAAAGCCTTGCTCACCTTCCACAAATATATAGATGGAACTATTGCCAAAGCCATTGACGAACATTTAGTAGAAGGTTCGTTGTATTGTGCCAATTCCGGGAACAAGGTATTTATCCATTTTACCGTCTCGGAAGAGCATATGGAGCCCATTAAGTCGTATCTGTCCAAGTCGATTCCTACCTTAGAAAAAAGATACAATAAACAGTATGAGATTTCATTTTCTGTTCAGGACAAAGTTACCGATACCATAGCCGTCGATATGAACAATCAACCTTTTAGGAAAGAGAATGGCGAATTGTTGTTCCGCCCCGGAGGACACGGCGCGCTGTTAAAGAATCTGGATGCCATCGAGGCCGATATCATTTTCATTAAAAACATTGACAATGTTGCTGCGCAATGGCTAATTCAGGATACAATTGATTATAAAAAGGCGCTAGGCGGAGTATTGCTTGAGACCCAGGAGAAAATATTTGACTATTGCCTGAGTCTGAAAGATTCTGAAAGATTCGGAACTGCTCGACGAAAGTTTGGAACAGGAAATTATTCAGTTCATGGATGTTAAACTGGGCTATAAGATTCCGGACACTCTAGTGCAACTGGATGATAAGGAAAAGACAGCCTTTTTGTATGATAAGCTGAACAGACCTTTGAGAATCTGCGGCGTGGTACAAAGCAGCAACACCGGCGGCGGTCCGTTTTGGGTAAAACATCCCGACGGGTCACAAAGTCTGCAGTTGGTGGAAACAGCCCAGGTCAACTTGCAAAACCCAGACCAGACAGCTATTCTAAAATCTTCAGAATATGCCAATATTACAGACCTTGTTTGCGGAGTCAGGGATTTTGAAGGCAATAAATTTGATTTGATGAAATTCAGAGATCCGGATACGGGTTTCATTGCCGAGAAATCGCAAGGAGGAAAAACATTGAAAGCAATGGAACTCCCGGGCTTGTGGAACGGTGCTATGAGTGACTGGAACACCGCATTTATAGAAGTGCCCATGACAACATTTAATCCGGTAAAAACAGTTCTCGACTTGCTCAATAAAGAGCATCAGGGAGAGTGATAATTTATAAGATAGCCATCTCCAATATAAAGAGGGCTTCATTCCGGTGAAGCCCTCTTTACTGAATAAAAACTCTTCTTATAGAGACGCAAATAAATCGAATTCAGTTGCGTCGTTTATCGTCACAGTGTAAAAATTACCGACTTGAATATCACCATTCTTATCTAAAAGTACTTCACAATCTACTTCAGGTGAATCATACTCCGTCCGGGCAACGAAATAATCCTCTTCCTCACGATCAACCAGAACACGCAATTTCTTACCAATTTGTTCCTGACTGAAACGAGCCGAGATAGCCTGTTGCATTTCCATCAGTTCATCGGCGCGCGCTTCTTTCACGTCCTGTGGAATATCGTCTTTGTACATTTTGAAGGCATAAGTATCGTCCTCGCTCGAGTATGCAAACACCCCCATCCGCTCAAAAGAATAGTCTTGCACGAAAGCTTTCAACTCCTGAAAATCCTCATCTGTTTCACCCGGGTGACCTACCAGGAAGGTTGTACGCAGTGCAATTCCCGGAACCTCTTTGCGAATTTTCTCAATCAGCTTGATCGTTTCTTCTTTATTGATTTTGCGGCGCATGGTTCCCAACATCTTGTCGGTAATATGTTGCAACGGAATATCCAGGTATTTCGCCACATTTTTGCGCTCACGCATCACACGTAAAACATCCATCGGGAATTTCGATGGATAAGCATAGTGCAAACGAATCCACTCCAGACCTTCAATATCTGCCAAACGGTCAATTAGTTCTGCCAGCTTGCTTTCGCCATAGCGGTCGATGCCATAGTACGACAAATCTTGTGCAATGACCAACAACTCTTTTACGCCGCTTTCAACCAGTTCTTTCGCCTCTTCGACCAAACTCTCCATATCACGCGACTTGTGGTTACCCGTAAACTGAGGGATCGCACAGAATGAACAGTGGCGGTTACAGCCCTCACTTATCTTCAGATATGCAAAATGGGCCGGTGTGGTTTTCACGCGGTGGTACATTTTCTGTTCGTAGAAGTTGGCGTTTAAATCCTTGATGATTTCTTTGAAATCAAATTTACCATAGAACTTATCTACTTCCGGAATTTCCTTCGTCAAATCTTCTTTATATCGCGCCGACAAACACCCCATAACCAACAACTTATCCAGCTTGCCGGTTTTACGTGCATCTGCAAAATTCAGGATGGTATTCACCGATTCCTCTTTTGCATCAGCGATGAAACCACATGTATTTAGAATTACAATATTTGCATCATCTTCTTCCGAATCATGCACTACTTTAAAGCCATTCAGATCCAACTGATTCAGCAACATTTCCGAATCAACCAGGTTTTTCGAACAGCCCAGCGTCATGATGTTTACTTTACCTCTCTTCATATTTTAATGTCAAATTTTTATCGTCCTCTACAACAATCAAAATCAGCTCTGGTTTTCAAAGCTGATCATCAATACGCATGCCCATCGAAAACATCGGGCACCAATGGTCATTCAAACAGTTTTATTTGGGGTAATTTTATCGGTTGGTTGATCTTTGGTCGTGGTTACGAGAATAGCGAATCCACAAATTCGACGCGATTGAAGATCTGCAAATCCTCCATCTTTTCGCCAATTCCGATGTATTTCACAGGAATTTTAAATTGATCGCTAATACCAATTACAACACCACCTTTTGCTGTTCCGTCGAGCTTCGTCAGGGCCAAAGCAGTTACCTCGGTAGCTAATGTAAATTGTTTAGCTTGCTCGAAAGCATTCTGACCAGTTGAACCATCGAGAACCAGCAAAACTTCATTTGGAGCACCAGGAACAACCTTTTGCATCACTTTCTTGATTTTGGAAAGCTCATTCATCAGGTTGACTTTATTGTGTAAACGTCCGGCAGTGTCAATGATAACTACATCAGCTCCCTGTGCTTTGGCTGATTTCAATGTATCGAAAGCTACCGATGCAGGGTCTGATCCCATATCCTGACGCACAATAGGCACATCAACGCGCTTTGCCCACACTTCCAGCTGGTCGATTGCAGCAGCACGGAAGGTATCGGCAGCCCCCAAAATGACCTTCTTGCCAGCTTGCTTAAAGTTGTAAGCCAACTTACCAATGGTGGTTGTTTTACCAACACCATTTACACCTACAACCATAATAACGTAGGGCTCTTCGCTCTGTGGTAGTTCAAAATCAGAAACGTCTATCGAATTATTTTCCTCCAATAAGGCAGCGATTTCCTCTTTCAAAATGCGATTCAACTCAGAAATGCCCAGATATTTATCGCGATCAACGCGTTCTTCGATCCGGCTAATAATTTTCAGGGTTGTATCAACACCAACATCCGAGGTAATCAATACTTCTTCAAGGTTGTCTAAAACCTCGTCGTCAACCTTCGATTTTCCAACAACGGCACGACTTAGCTTCTGAAATACACTTTCTTTGGTTTTCGCCAAACCTTGATCAAGACTTTCTTTTTTTGCCTTAGAAAATAATCCGAAAAGACCCATATTTTTCTTTTGTTTTGAGGTCGCCAATTTACAAAATTATGCCGAATAACAGGAAGGAAATTAACGACTAAGCTAAGTTTTTGATTTCAAAATGATTCAATCCTTTTTCAATCGACTTATTTCTGTTTTCATTTCAGCTAAAATATCCGA
>QKCF01000408.1 GCA_003246935.1 Sunxiuqinia sp.
TTCTGAAGTTTAATTCGGATAAGGCCAACGATCATATTCGCGCGATAGAAGAAGAGATCAAAGAAATTGATTATAATATCGAGCACATCATTCCGTTCAGCATTGCTTATTACCAGCGTATAAAAGACAAGTACGGAAAAGGTAAAGAGCGTAGAACTGAACTTCGGAGTTTCGAGAATATCGTAGCAACCAAGGTGGTTGTAGCCAATGAGAAGCTTTATGTTGATTACGAGGAAGGTTTCATGGGTACAAGTCTGAAGAAGGCTGAGTACGTTTGTGATTGCTCTGATATCGACGATGTGATCGTGTTCCGCAAGGATGGTACATATTTTATCACAAAGGTTTCGGATAAGGCTTTTATTGGTAAGAATATTCAGCATCTGGCAGTCTTCAAGAAGGACGACAGGCGAACAATTTATAATGTTGTTTATCGCGATGGTAAGCAAGGTTTTATGTATATGAAGCGTTTTGCAGTTACAGGGGTGACTCGCGACAAAGAATATGACCTTACGAAAGGTACGCCGGGGTCTAAGATCATGTATTTTAGTGCCAATCCGAATGGCGAAGCAGAGATCCTGAAAGTCACGCTTAAGCCAAAGGCTCGTCTGAGAAGGATGATGTACGAAGTAGATATGGGCGACTTAGCGATTAAAGGTCGTAGTGCCATGGGAAATATCCTTTCTAAATACGAAGTATATAAAATTGTCTTGAAAGAGAAAGGCGTTTCAACCCTGGGAGGCCGGAAAATTTGGTTTGATGCTGACGTGTTGCGATTGAATTCGGACGGTCGCGGAAAATATTTGGGGGAATTCCAGGGTGATGATCAAATCCTTGTATTGTATAAGAATGGCGATTACCAGCTCTATAATTTCGATTTGAGTAATCACTTCGATCAGGACATGTTGGCAATTGAAAAGTACGATGCGGATAAAGTGCTGTCGGTTGTTTATTATGACGCAGAGCAGGACTTCTATTACGTGAAGCGCTTCCAGATTGATGATGCACAAGGTAAACGAGTAAGTTTTATTGGCGAAAATGATGGAAATAAGCTAATAAGTGTGACTTGGGTGCATTATCCAAGATTACAGATTACCTTTGGGGGCAAAAATGCCGAGCGAGAAAATGAGATTGTCGAAGTTGCCGAGTTCATAGGTGTAAAATCCCATAAAGCTAGAGGTAAGCGTCTGACTAATTATGAGGTTGAGAATATTACGGAGATGGAACCCATAGTGAGAGATGAAGACGAACACGAGTCTTTGGAGGAAGAACCGGAACCAGATGCAGAAGACGATGTTCCATTCGAAATAAATCGGAAGAAAAAGGATGATGAAGAAGATGATAAAAACCAAATGTCGTTATTCTAAATGAGAATCTATTTAATTGGCTATATGGCCTGTGGCAAGACTACCTTGGGAAAGGAGTTGGCTCATAAACTGGGATTGTCATTCCTGGATTTGGATAAATATCTGGAAAAAAAATATTTCAAGACCATACCTCAGATCTTTGAAGAAGAGGGAGAAGGTGGCTTCCGCGAGAAAGAGCGTGTGTGCTTGTACGATGTTTCTGAATTTGAAGATGTTGTTATTGCAACCGGAGGGGGAGCTCCTTGTTTCTTCGATAATGTGCAGGTGATGAATCAAACAGGTACTTGCATCTTTTTGGATGTTGATGCTGAGGAGTTGGCCGATCGTTTAATGAAGTCGAAGACAGAACGTCCGTTGGTGAAAGATAAAACGCCGGAGCAGTTAGTTGGTTTCATTGAAGGAATGTTGGAAAAGCGTCGTCCGTTCTATGAGCAGGCGGAATATTGTATAACCGGATCAAATATAACTGTAACCGAGCTGTTATCACGGATTGAGTTTGAGCATGAGTAAACTGGAGATTTGTGCATTGGCATCAGGTAGTAATGGAAATTGCTATTACATTGGTAATGACGATGAGTCCTTGTTGGTTGATGCTGGTTTGTCGGCCAGACAATTGCAGCTTCGGTTTCAGGCTAAAAGGATCGATGAGAAGAAGATCAGTGCGATCCTGATTACCCATGAGCATGCTGATCACGCGCGGGGTGCGCGGGTACTGAGTAAGCGATTGAAAATTCCTGTTTACATTACAAAGAAAACCTATTTGGCCTTAAGCAAGGCTAATCGTCCAGTCGATCCGATTTGGTTTGAAGCTGACGAATCGTTCATTATTGGCAAATTTGAAGTACATGCCTTTGCGAAACAGCATGATGCTGTTGATGCTTGCTCGTTCCGGGTTGGCTATGCCGGACGAAATGTAGGTGTAATGACAGATATAGGCACCGCTTGCGAGCGGGTGAAAGAACATTTTTCACAATGTGATGCTGTATTCCTGGAGAGTAATTATGACGACGATATGCTGCGTAATGGCCCTTACCCGTATTATTTGAAAGAACGCGTTGCCTCGGATCGTGGTCACTTGTCGAATGTGCAAGCTTTTGAGTTGGCCACCGGGTTTGCCGGCGAACAATTACACACGATTTTTCTGAGTCACCTATCCGGCGAGAACAACACCCCGGAACTGGCTGACTCGGTGTTTAATTCTTTACGCGCTCGTTTTCGGGTTGAATTAACTTCGCGCGAAAAACCAACTGATCTGGTGTTGGTTTAGTAGTCTGTAATTGTCGGTCTTAATGGCTTGCTGTAAAAATAAAAAACCCGAATTTCTTCGGGTTTTAAATAGAAAGCTTGAAAAATATCTTAATCAGAAAAGCCGCGAAGGCCTCTGCATAATCTCGAAATTAATCTACTTTAGTTACGTTAGTTGCAACCGGACCTTTTTTACCTTGGCCGATTTCGAACTCTACGGTCTCATCTGGCTCAAGTCCATCAAAAGAGTTAACTAAACCTGAATGGTGAACAAAGATGTCTTTGTTGTCTTCAGTCAGGATAAATCCGTAACCTTTGGTGGCATCATACCATTTTACAGTACCTTTCATACCAAGTTCAATTAGTAGTTAGATCTGTAATTGTTGTCTCTGCGACCATAGCCACCGCTATTACCGCCACGGTTGTTACCGCCACGGAAACCGCCGCCGCCAGATCTACGGTTGTCGCGAGGTTTTTCAACTGACTCGTTTACAACCATGGTTCTTCCTTCAAGCTCAGCTCCGTTTAATTCTTCGATTGCTTTTTTCGCTTCATCAGCGTTTGCCATCTCAACAAAGCCAAAGCCTTTGCTTTTGCCGGTAAATTTGTCTGTGATTAATTTTACAGAGCTTAATTCACCATACTCCTCAAAGATCTCTTTCAGATCATCTTCTGTGAGATTGTAGTTGAGGTTTCCTACAAAAATGTTCATAATCAGTATAAAA
>QKCF01000464.1 GCA_003246935.1 Sunxiuqinia sp.
ACAAAGTGTTGTCACGATATTGGATGGGATTCAAAAACTGAATAAAAACGTACTCTATTCCGATGGTACATTTTTTACAGATGATCCGGATTATTTAAAAAATAATGGCCGGTATGACGAGGCAGAACAGTTACAAAAAGAAAACGAAGCACTTGAAATAGCAAAAATATCTGATGTGATTGTAGCCGTATTAGGAGAATCTATCGCTGTATCAGGAGAAGCAAAATCAATGACCGATATATCACTCCCAGGATGTCAGATAGAGTTGTTGAAAAAATTGAAAGCTACCGGAAAACCAGTAGTCCTGGTGCTACTGAGCGGACGCCCGCTTACGTTGGAAGATAATCTGCAATATGCAGATGCTGCCTTGGAAGCCTGGAGACCAGGAACGATGGCTGGAGCTGGTTTAGCTGACGTTTTATTTGGAAATTACAATCCATCAGGAAAGCTTACGATGACTTTCCCTCGATCGTTAGGGCAGATTCCCATTTATTACAATCATAAAAATACCGGAAGACCATATATAGAAGGCGAGAAAAGTGCTTTTAAATCTCGTTACCTGGACGAAAAGAATGCCCCTCTGTTTCCTTTTGGATATGGAATGAGTTACACAACTTTTGAATATAGTGAAATCGCGTTAAGCGATACGGTAATGTCAGGGGGTGAAAATAAGCTTGACGTTAGTGTAGAAGTTTCAAATACAGGAAATTATGCAGGGGAAGAGACTGTGCAATTGTACTTAAATGATCCTGTTGCATCAGTTGCTCGTCCTGTGAAGGAATTGAAAAAATTTCAGAAGGTTTTTTTACAACCAGGAGAATCCATGAGGGTGCATTTTAAGCTTTCTCAAGAAGATCTAAAGTTTTACAACTACGACCTTAAATGGAATTGGGAACCGGGTAAATTCTTTGTTTACGTCGGAACAAACTCAGAAGAGGTTCAAACTGCCTCTTTTGTATGGAATAAATAGAATTTTTATTGGTTATTTAGTTAGTTATAGAAGGGGTGAGTGCTGAAAAGGACTCATCTCTTTTTACTCTTTTTGAAACATTTTTAGTTCTAAAATGAAAAGACAATTGCTCCTTCTTATTGGAATTATTTCTAGCCTGTTTGGTTTTTGTCAGAATACAGGTTATCTGCATACTTTGTCAAACTACATTGAGAATATTGACGTTTTAGAGGAGGGTCAGGAAAAAGCTCACGCCTATTCTAACCCCAGTTCATATTTACTTCTTAATGGTACATGGAAGTTTGCTTATAGTGAAACACCGTTTGGTATTCCAGCGGATTTCTACAAGGTATCTTTTAACGATGCTAATTGTGATGCAATCGAGGTACCGTCTAACTGGGAGATGAAAGGTTATGGCGACAAATTCTTTCGAAATGTGGGAACCGGTTTTCCCTTGGGACGAATGGGGCGGCGAACTCCGGTCGATAGTCACAAATCGACAACATTAGATGACGACTATGTCCCGATAAAACCAGGAGAAGTTCCCTATGAGTGGAATCCGACGGGTGCCTATCGAACCTCTTTTGAATTGCCCTCCGCTTGGGATGGCAAAGAGGTGTTTTTGCGGTTCGAAAAAATAGCTTCAGCGTCATTTGTTTGGGTTAACGGGAAACAGGTTGGATATAATGAGGGGTCTCATGAGCCCTCCGAGTATAATATTACCTCATATCTACAAAAAGGGAAAAACACAGTTGCTGTTCTTGTAACCAAGTTTTCCGACGCGTATTATTTAGAAGGGGTTGACGCCTGGAGATTAGCAGGGATATTTGATGATGTTACGGTTTTTGCAACTCCAAAGCAGCGGATTTTTGACTGGCAGGTTGTTACCGACCTGGATGATTCGTTTACAAATGCCGATTTGTTACTTGCTGTCGACGTTAAAAATTATGGTGCTACAAATGAGAGATCTCGGATAAAAGCAACATTAACAAGAAACAATCAGGAAATCTTTTCTTCCACCAGCTCGTTATTTACGGTGTCGGAAGATAGTGTCCAAACAGTATCGATTAAAGAGTTTGTTTCCAATCCAAGGAAATGGACATCAGAAACGCCTGATTTGTACAACTTGACGATCGAACTGTTTGATCAGTATGGTTCTATGGTCGATGCATTGGATAGCAAGATTGGTTTCAAAGAAACAAAAATTGTAGGAAATACATTTTACTTGAATGGGGTTCCTCTGAAGGTAAATGCAATCAACTCTCATATGCAACACCCGGAAATGGGGCATTACGTCGATGAAGAGACAATTCGCAGGGATTTTGAGCTGTTAAAGAAATTCAATTTTAATGCTGTTCGTACATCACATTACCCGCCTACAAATAAATACATAGAATTAGCCGATGAGTACGGGCTCTTTATTATTGACGAAGTCAGTGATGAGGCTCATCAATCTCCCTATTTATCGGGAAAGAGTGATTTTGTTGAGATGTACAGGGACAGAACCAGTAAGTTAGTTCTTCGTGACAGAAATCACCCTTGTGTATTATTCTGGAGCGCTGGAAATGAAAGTGGTGAAGGAAAAAATATAAATGAAGTAGTTAAACTAGGAAAAGAACTTGATCCCACCAGGTATTGGATGTACGGTGGGAATGCACCGGTTCATTCAGCAGAAGATATTATTGGCCCGCGGTATCCTACTCCAATTGAGCTGGAAATGCACGTTGGTTTAAACAAGGAAGATGACAGACCTTCGTTTATGGACGAGTACCTGGCTGTTACAGGTAACGGAGGTGGAGAACTGGACGAATACTGGAGGGTTATATACAGCCATCCGAGGCTTATGGGCGGCGCCATTTGGGATTTCGTTAGTACAGGTGTGACAGAACCGATTCGACGCTTGGATGACCTTTCAAAGTACAACACCCCGGTGCACATTATGGGAAATGCCAAATTAGTAGATGGTAAAGATGGTAAGGCGATTGATTTAAATGGTCATGACCAGTGGATCGAAGTTTACCGGGCCGAAAATACGGAGATATCAGGCGATAAATTGTCTCTCACACTAGATGTTTTTCCCCGAAATCTTGCCCGATTAGGCGGCTATTATATTACCAAAGGAAATAACCAGTTTGGAATTAATCAGAAAGGAAAAAATGAACTGGAGTTTTACTTATTTAATGGCGAGCGGCAAGTCGTTACAGCACCATTGCCAGGTGACTGGGAATATCATTGGCATAATATAACAGCTGTATATAACGGCAAAGAAATGAAACTTTATATCGATGGTGAGGTGAAAGCTTCCAAACTTGTTACCGGAGCTATTGTTAATTTGCCTTTCCCACTAAATATTGGCAGAAATGCTGAAAAGCACGGCGATGGT
>QKCF01000011.1 GCA_003246935.1 Sunxiuqinia sp.
AATCTTTTCAATGGTCCCATTCAAATTTTGCAGCCACTCGTAGCAATATACCATGTAAGGTTGTCCGTCAGTGTCGATCCAGAATGTACCGTCCAGTGTGGGTTTGTCGGCAGGGAGATAGGTTGGATCGGCCATTGGCACATAAGGTCCATCGGGTTTATCACTCATTAAGATATGACTGGCACGGCGCTCGATTACATTGCCTGCAACGGTGTCAATCATCACGGCCCGGTTCGTAAATGTCGCAAAATAGTAGTATTTGTTTTTGTACTGGTGAAGCTCAGCAGCCCAGATCATCGGTTTTGGCCCCATCCATGAGGCAGAATCGGTTTCAGCGACCTTAAACGGACCTTCCCAATATTTCAGGTCCTTACTTTTCCACATTTGGCCACCGGTTCCGGTCATGTAGTAAGTTTGGCTTGCCGAGTCAGCCAGGATAAACGGATCACTCAGTCGGATGGAATCCAGCGGTGCCAAGTTGCTCTTAACGCTTGTGTTTGGTTTGTTTGGAGCGCCGCAAGAAACAGCAACGGCAATAAGCACGAGAACGGAAAAGATTATTTTGAATGCTTTCATTTGGATTGGTTGTTTTATTAATCAGCTTTAACAGTGGGTGGCTCCAGGTACTGGCTGAAAAAGTTGTATAGTTTGGTTAACGATTCACCGTCTTGCGGCACGGAATGGCCGTGTCCGTAATCCACCAGGCTGGAAGTTGGGATGCCCAAGGCTTTCAGCTTATTTTGGAAAAGAGCGATCTGATCCTGGTAGTATAATTCGTCGTCGGTATTGTAGAAAAACAGTGCTGGTGCTGTGGCAGAGGTTTGAACTAAGTAGGCAGCGCCCATGCTCGCCCATTTTTCACGGTTCTCGGCAAGTGGACCCCAAACCCATGGACAACGAGCTTCCAGATTTTTATCACCATCGCCCAGAATGTTATAAATCTGGGTATAGTCGAACACGCCGGGGCCTAAAGCTGCTGCCTGTACTTTGTCATCCACACCGATGTTGAACCCCGCATTTTGAAATTCAGGTACTTTCCGGTCGCCAATAGCCAGTGAGCCGGCTGTTGAACCGCGCGAAAATCCGAAGATGCCGATCTTGCCCGACAGTCCCAGTTTTTCGCCCCAAGCATGCAGGGTACGAATCGCTGATTTTACTTTTTGTGCTGCATCCGGATTGGTTTCATAAGATTTGTAAGCATCGTTGGGGCCACCGGTTGGCTTGCCTTTTCCCCACGAACAATATTTCGGATGGTCGGCGATGGCCCAGGCAAAACCTTGCGCAGGCGAACCCTCCAAAAAAGAATCGTTGAAACCGGCGAGCGACCAGCTCAGCTTCAACCGCTGATCTTTATTGGCTGCCGTCAATCGTTTTTTGTCCTTGTCCCAGGTAGCGTAGCTGTTGCTGTACGAAAAGGACAACAGGGTCGGAACAGGTGACTTTGGATTGGCCGGGTAAATGATATCCATGTGTAATGAGTCGCCAACGGTGTATTCATCCGGTGAATTATAAACCGTAGGATCGTCTACAAAATAAGGAACGTCCCGCTCAATGCGGTAGCCCTCAAACAACACGTATGAACGGTAATGCGAACAGTCGGTAAATCCGCAAAACGAACCGGCATCAATAGAGTCGTTAATGGCAACGATATCCTGGTTGATGGTTGGCGAAACAGCTTCGGGGGTGTTGGCATAATCCAGCTCAATTACCCGATAACCTTTCGATAGTAACCACGACACATCTTCGGCATTCGTATTGCTGCCAATCTTTTCAAAGCCCAGGTTCTCCAAGTACACAACCGTCATGGTGTGCCCGTTGAAATCTTTGAAAGCGCGTTTGGGAGTGGTGGCTTTATAATTTATTTTGCTGTCTGTGATCGTACTCGTCCAATTATTGGTTGATGCAAAGCTATTTTGAGAAAGGAGCAGGGTAAGGACGAAGATTGTTCCCCAATGGACACCGAAAAACTGGCTGAGATTGAAACGTTGAGATTTTTGAAGTTTCACGTTTGCTTGTTTTGTTAGTTCGAGCTAACAAAAATAGAAGTTTTACCTCCCTCTTCCTATACTTTTGTATAGTTACTTCATCTAATTCTGTCTCTCATTTTAGAAGAATTAATTTGATCCGTGTTTTTAACAAGTGGTATATTTTCTCCCATCTGATAATTTTTGGCAACCAACAGACGCTGACTCGTCACTCTTCGCGTTAAGAAGGGGAGCGGATGTTCTGTCCGTTGCAGATCCAATTCAATTTCGAGAACAGACTTGCTAATCCCAAAGAATCTGTCGTAATTTGATTATAGTAAAGCATAACAAAACGCAATAAATCTATTTCTTTTTAATTCGAATAATATGAAAGAACACAAACCCAAAAAACTACCTAAAGTAGGCCTTGTAATGAAATCGTTGGAAGCTGAATTTTTCAAAGCAATGAAGAAGGGAGCTGAAAGCTATGTTGCTGAAAGAGCAGACTTAGAACTGATATCTGTGGGCACATCGTCTCAAACTGAAATTGATCTCCAGATAACGTTGATCGAGCAATTGATCGCTCAAAAAGTTGACGCTATTGTTGTAATCCCAATTGATTCCAAGGCCTTGGTTCCCGTTGTTGTAAAAGCAATCAAGCAGGGGATTTATATGATTAATATTGATATCATGCTGGACCAGGAGTTGTTAAAAAAGGAAGGTGTTGAATTGGGCTTTGTTGGTCCCGACAATGAAATTGGCGCACGAATGGTAGCCGATGTATTAGCTAACGAAACCGGAAGTAATAGCGATGTTGTAATTATCGAGGGTGTACCGGCAGCAATGAATGCCATTCAACGAAAAAATGGGTTTTTACAAAGTATCGAAGAAAATGGATTGAATTTACTCGCATCAAAGACAGCCAACTGGGAAACAGATCAGGCCAGGCAGGTAATGTTAGAAATGCTTGATCTCCATCCATCAATTCAGGGTGTTTTGTGCAGCAATGATGCAATGGCTTTAGGAGCTATCGAAGTGTTGAAAGAAAAGAGACTGGAAGGGAAAATAAAGGTTGTAGGATTTGACAATGACAACTATTCACGCGAATTATTGGATAAAGGGTATTTGCTGGCTACAATAGATGCGTTTGGCTCACAAATGGCTGCTAATGGGATTGATTATGCCATGAGGGCGTTGAACGGAGAACGTATCAGCGGATGGATAAAAACCCGAATGGAATTAGTACAATAATTTCTCATGTGGGATGATTGAAATTTAAATCTCGAGCAATCAGTTCTCTTGCCGCATATTACTTTTCGTCCCCTCGTCTGAACACACAAGGATGAGGGGACGAAAAACTTAA
>QKCF01000235.1 GCA_003246935.1 Sunxiuqinia sp.
TGTTCCCATATCCTGGCGTTTTTATTTTTTATAATTCATGGCTCCTAACATATTGCCATAAATTGAATTCAATGCTTCTAAGTGTTTGTTCAATTCTGCTGCGTTAGCCTGGTATTTCTTCACTTCGTCAACAGAGCTTTGAATCACCTGGTTCATTTGACTCATTTCAGTGAAGAATTTTTGAGATGCAGCCAATTGTTCGTTGGTTCCTTTAAGCTGAGATGCGTAAGATGCATTCAACGCTTCCAGGTTTTCATTCAATTTGGCCAACTTGTTACTGTAGGTGCTCGACCTTTCGCCCAAATCACCAAATCCTTTTTCAATGCTCTCTGCTACCTTGTCGTAAGAGCTAACCAATTTTTTACCTGATATCGATAGAACGTTGGTGAATTCTTCACTTGATAAAGCCATTTTGTTCAGCATTTCGTCGCCTTTTGAGCTCAAACGTTGTGCTGTGTTTGTATATGACTCAACCAGCACATTGACTGATTGGCTTATGTTGCTGTTGGCTTTGGTGTTGATTTCAGCGAAGGTATTCATCGACTCAGATGCCGAGTTCAGGTTTTTCACATAAACATCGGTTGCTAAAGTAGCCGAACTGATGTCGCTGATTGACGAAGCTGTATTGCTTAAGTCAGTTAACCCTTTCGATACTTTTGACAACAAGTCAGGTGAAATATCTGCCTGGCCCAGCAATTTACCTAACTGATCTTCTTTACCTGCGAATTCTTCGTCTTCAGGTATATAATCTTCACGCAATTCCGGGTATACTTTTGACCATTCCGGTAATTCCATTGGCGGTTCAAAAGCAGAAATGAAGAAGATAAAGGCTTCGGTACAAAGACCGACAACTAAGATGGGTCCTGAAAAAGCCCAGTGTTGTAGTTTGAATAAGGCACCGATCAATACGACAGACGCACCAAAGTTATAAACATATCCAGTAAATACTTTCCAGCGTTTACTGTGTAACATTTCACCAAAACTCATATGATCACAATTTAGGGTTTAAAATTCGTTTCCAAAAGATGAACGGACGCAGCGGAATCCAATGTATGATTTTACTGAATCCTGATATTCGTAACTTCTTGTTGAAGTTTCCACAAATCCGGCGATGTCTTTCCACGATCCACCCCGGATAACTTTACGTTTCATTGCTGCCGGGTCTTCCGGCTTAGCATTGTACTCAAAGTTCGGGTTGAAGTCGTGCATGTACATGTATGCCGATTCGTCGAAGGCCGTGATTGTCCATTCTGCAACGTTTCCTGACATGTCGTACAGTCCGAATTTATTAGGATCGTACGAACCAACTTTCATCGTTGCCATACCACCATCCTCAATGTAGTTACCTCGTAATGGCTTGAAGTTAGCCATGAACTTTCCTTTTTCATTACGGGTGTAGTAATTACCCCAAGGATACATCGACACTTCTTTATCGGCGCGTGCCGCGTATTCCCACTCTACTTCGGTTGGAAGACGGTAGTCTTGCAGCGGTTGCTCGTTTCTGCTTAGCAAATATTCGTTGTGCAAGCGTGTTCTCCAGTGGCAGAAAGCTTTGGCCTGTTTCCAGGTTACACCTACAACAGGATATTCATCAAATCCGGGGTGCCAGAAATAACGGGTTGCCCATGGCTCGTTGTACGAGTAGGTGAAGTCGCGGATCCAGCAAAGGGTATCCGGGTAAACATTCACAAGATCGCTGAAAACGAATGATGAACGGTTTTCAATCGGCTTGTAAGCTCCGGTTTTGTCGTACACAACGCCGTGATAACTTTGAGTGTCATAGTCGTAACTGTTGGCACGTTTGGCGGCCTGTTGGTAATCAATCCAGTAGTAAGTGTAAAATAACTTACGGCTGTCGATTTCTTTTTTATTGAAAATCCGGTCACTTTCTGCAAAGTACATGGGTTCCAATGCATCGGCATAATCAGGATTGTCCCATTCCAAGCGTTCGTCCCAGTTTAAGCGGGGAGGATCGATGGGATTACCGTCCCGGTCTTCTGTAATCAAGAATTCCGGGAACTGTTCACCCAGCATGGTTCGGGCAATCGAGTCGCGGACAAAATTGACAAACTGACGGTATTCATTGTTGGTAATTTCGGTGTCGTCCATCCAAAAGGCGTCGACAGAAACTGTTTTGGTTGGTGTTGAAGACCAACTTGCATCCTGGTCACTTGGGCCAACGTTAAAGCTACCCCGATGGACGAAGGTCATCCCGTAAGGAGCCGGCTCAAACCATTTTCCTCGCCCTTTAACACCGGTAAGTTCTCCATTGCTTCCCGATTGATTACAACTAATCATCGACAAGATCAACAAAGTCATCGAACACAGAGAGAGTATTTTTTTCATAACGATGATATATGTTGCTAACTTTTAGAAATTCTATAAATAACGCACACTCTTATACTTTTTATTTCTTCCTTTTCCGATTGCGAATGAATAGCTTAAAAACAATTCATGCGTTCCCGAACTATATGAGCCTAATGCAGATGTTGTTAGATCATATGCATAGCCACCTTTTATTCCACTTTGTAACTCAACACTTAGCTGGATGATTAGTCCTTCATTGATCCGGTAGCCAATTCCACCTGTAAAGCGCTCGTTGTAAGTTACATCAACATTTAAATCCGTTTGCGATCCAGCCAAATCTGTCCGATATAAGATAGAAGGCTGCAATGTGAATAACGGGTTTGTCGTCTGAATAGTATATCCACCTGTAAAATAAAAATGCCGAACATAAAAATCGTAGGCGTCATCGGCGAACGAAATCTCGGCCTGATTGAGGTGTGTGACTGAAATTCCGGCAAAATAATTCGGAGCTTTCAGGTACAGACCAAAACCAATATCAATGGCTACTTGGCTGACATTATCTGAAGGAAGGTAATCGTCACTGAGGTTGTAGTTGCCTCCCGAAGGAACATCCCATACCCCGTCGATTGCTTTATTGAAAAAACCTAATGCGGTTCCTATTCCTAAATCTCCCCAATCAGTTTGAACTAAATACGCATAGTTGAAATTAACTAATGTCGTTTTCTGGAAACCCAGTTCATCCCGAATTACGTTCAGTCCAATGCCACTCTTTACGCCCCATAGTTCAGTTGAAGACTCTGCGCTTAACACTTTGGTGGTGGGGGCTCCGTCGAGTCCGCTCCACTGCGTTCTGTTCAGAATCAAGCCTGAGATTGCACGGCTGGTCCCGGCATACCCCGGGTTATTTGTCAGTTGTGTAAGCTTATAGAAGCTAAACTGCGGATCCTGCTGTGCAATGGCGGCTAAATTAAATATTATTAACAAAAATGAAAAGCAAAAAAGTTTTTTCATAAATTATAGTACGTTGAACAGGCTTTTTGAAACCATTCCTTTTAGCTGTCCCAAACAAAATGATCCTTTATGCAAAAGCTTGAACGAATCGATCTGGGCGTTTATTTTGCCAACGCGTTTAATTTTCTGATGTTTCTCCACCAGCGGTCGGGTATTTCATAGCGCGCAGCCTGGTCGTAATCGTCCTGTGAGCAGGGCACAATATGGTCGGTATCGTCGTTTTGGTTATAAATTTTCATCCACCAGCGACCGGTTTTACGACTTTGATAAAAGGTAAGCGGTAGGTCTACATCGTCCATTTCGATGATATATTCGCTGAATTCAGACGGGTGCTTCTCAGGATCTTCAGTGACTTTAAAGTGAAATCCTTCCAGAAAATGCCAGATAATCTGGGCCATCAGTTTCGCGCTTAGCTGTTGATGGTCCAGGTTCGGGATAAGATTGAAAAATCCCGCAACTTTAAGTTGGTCGGCCATGCCCGCATAATGCGCAATCTGGCAAGCTTCTTCAGCGTAAAAGCCGTTTGGCGAACCAAAGTATTGACCCGGTGCTTCGATCTGACGAACGGCATTCAAGTCAAAACTTATCAGATCGGTACCTCGCATATAGGGTTCAATTTCGCTCATATTGTATCTCACCTGTCCCAAGCGTTTGGTGTCGGAGTTGAAATCTGTTACCTGGTTTAGTTCAACTGCATCGGTATAATAATTCTGGTATCCGAGCAGGGTGTGGGAGAATAAGTTGCGTTGTTTCTCAAAAATAAAAGTCAGGTAATTCTCTGAATCGACTGTTTTTGAACCTTTCTGATAATCCAGTTTAGGATCGATCGATACCATGTTGTAATACTGGTCTTCAAAAGCCTTGGTTGTGCCAATGGTAAGGTCTTGAGAACCACCTATAACCACTATTGTAACCCCCTGCTCAATGAAGTATTGGCAGACATCTTTCAATGCAAAATAGGTGTCACTCGCCGTTTTGCCCACCTTCAAATTCCCTAAATCCAACATTTTGAAGCGAGGAGCAATTCGGTTTAGTGAGTAAAGATGCTCCCTGATCCGGTCGGGGGCCAGGCTGCTGCCGGGACTTACTGCGTTACGGTCTTCTTCTACTCCTATTAACACGATTTTGGCTTTCTCCGGAGCCAGCTTTTGACTGTTTTTTTCAAGCAAGGTGCCAAGTGTATATTTTTTCTGTGCCCATTTGGGTATGGCATATCCGGAAAAGTCAACAGGATCGAGGTAATATTCGAAGTTCATGGAGTTAGAATTTCAGTTTATGAGATTAGCTCAAAGGACAAATCTACAATAAAGATTTGCTCACATGAAAGTACGCTTTTCAACAAAAAAGGCAAACACTTCTATGTTTGCCTTTTAAAATTATTTTTTTCGGGTTCGCTTTTTCGGTGCCGGCCCGGCTTCGATGATCTTCATACAATCTTCGAGCGTGAGCTTGGTAGCATCGGTACCTTTTGCGATTTTGTAGTTTTTCTTCTTGTACGAGATGTAAGGTCCCCAACGACCTTCCAGAATTCGCAAGTCCGGTTCTTCTTCGAATGTTGCAATCAACGCATTCCGGTCTTTTTCCCGTTTTGCCTCAATTAATTCAATGGCTCGCGGAAGTTCAACAGCGTAAGGATCGTCAACATTCTTCTCAAGTGACACGAATTTGCCATCGTGTTGTACGTATGGTCCAAAGCGGCCAATGTTCACACGAACTTTCTTGCCTTCATATTCGCCCAGATCACGCGGGAGCTTGAACAGTTCCAATGCTTCTTCTAAAGTGATGGTCTCCAGAATTTGTCCCGGTCGCAAGCTTGCAAATTGTGGTTTCTCGCCTTCTTCAGTTGTTTCACCCAACTGGGCTAAGGGGCCGTAGCGCCCAATTTTTACTGAAACCGGAAGCCCGGTTTTGGGATCGTCACCCAAAAGGCGTTCGCCATTGGTGCGTTCCGAATTCTCAAGAGCATCCTCAATATGTTGGTGGAAAGGCTTGTAAAAATCGTCGATTACGTCTGTCCAAATGCGCTTGCCATCTGCAATCTCGTCAAATTCGACTTCTACGTTTGCTGTAAAGCTGTAGTCCATAATTTGGTCGAAATATCTCACGAGGAAGTCATTAACAACCATGCCGATATCGGTTGGGAATAGTTTTGACTTTTCAGCGCCTGTTGTTTCTGTTTTTTCTTTCTCTGTCAGCTTCCCGTTTTTCAGGGTAAGCGTGGTATATTGACGTTCAACTCCCGGACGGTCTTCTTTAACCACATAGCCACGGTTTTGAATCGTTGTAATTGTAGGAGCGTAGGTTGAAGGACGGCCAATTCCCTGTTCTTCCAGTTTTTTCACCAGGCTGGCCTCGGTGTAGCGTGGTGGTTTTTGAGTGAAACGCTCGGTCGCGTCAATCAATTCAGCCCGGAGTATCTGATTCGTTTTTACAGGAGGAAGCAAGGTTTTTGAGTCACTGCCTTCATCCTCATTGTCGGTCGATTCCAGATATACACGTAAGAAACCATCAAATTTGATGACTTCACCT
>QKCF01000113.1 GCA_003246935.1 Sunxiuqinia sp.
GTCCCGAAAACCTTTTAAAAAATATTCGTAAAAGAGGTCGTGAATATGAGCAGTCTATCAAGGTGGAATATCTTTCTCAAATTGAGAAAGGATACTTCAACTATTTTAGGTATCAGCATGACTTTCCTATTGTGTTGATTGATACGAACAATGCGGACTTTGTGGGGCGGCAGGAAGATTATGAAAAAATTCTTGGTATTATCTTTGATAACAACCATGCGCCCGGCATTAATCGGGTAATTTTAAACGAATAGCGACCAAAATTTGTATATTCGTGGCGGTTGGAAACTAATCAATTTTAATAGTGCTACAAATGAAACATTTTAACTTTAAATCACTAGCTTCTGTTGCAATAGCGTCGGTGGTTTTATCGAGCTGTGCAAGTTTGCAAAAAATGAAAAAGAATGCTGATCAAATCAGCTTCAAAGTAACTCCCGAAGTATTGGAAACTCACGCAGGTGACGTTGATGTCGCTGTTGACGGAGTATTTCCATCTAAATATTTCGTGAAAAATGCAACTCTTGTTGCAACGCCGGTTTTGAAATACGAAGGTGGAGAAACGGCTTTCGAACCAGTGACTGTTCAAGGTGAAAAAGTGATGGCTAACAACAAGGTGATTAGCTATGCTAACGGCGGTAACTTCAGTTATAAAGACGCTGTTCCTTTTACTGATGACATGCGTAAGTCTGAACTCGAAATCAGAATGACTGCTAAAAAAGGAGCAAAGAGTGTTGACTTTGAACCAATCAAAGTTGCTGATGGTGTACTTGCAACCCCTACTTTAGTTGTTAACTATCCGTTCTCAATTTTGGGTGTTCAACGTGAGAAAAACACAACTGGTGTTTACGATCCAAACATCGACCCATTTCAACGTATTGTTCCTGACGCATACACTGCCGATATCAAATATTTGATCAACAGTGCTGTGTTGAGAAATACAGAATTGAAAAAAGAAGATATTGAGAAGTTGAAAGAATACGCGAAAGATGCTTTTGATGCAGATCGCAAAGAACTGAAATCGGTTGAAGTTTCAGCTTATGCTTCTCCTGATGGAGAGTTGGATTACAACACAAAACTTTCAGAAAAACGTGAAGGTACTTCAACAAACTATATGGAAAAACAGCTGAAAAAACAAAAAATTGAAGCTGAGTTGAAATCTAAATTTACTCCTGAAGACTGGGATGGTTTCAAAGAGTTGATGGAGAAATCAGACATTCAGGATAAAGAATTGATCTTGCGTGTACTTTCAATGTATTCAGATCCTGAAGTTCGCGAACGCGAAATCAAAAACTTGTCTTCAGCCTTTACTGCTGTTGCTGACGAAATTCTTCCTCAATTGCGTCGTGCAAAAATTACCGCTAACGTTGAGTTGATCGGTAAAACTGACGAGGAGATCATGGATTTGGCAACGAACAACCCAAGTGCATTGAATCCTGCAGAATTATTGTATGCTGCAACTTTAACTCAGGATAAAGACAAGCAGTTGATGATTTACGGTGCTATGTCTGACGTTTATCCGAAAGACTGGAGAGGTTACAACAACCAAGGTATGGTATTGGCTCAACAAGGTCGCTTTGCTGACGCAAAACCTTTGTTCGAAAAAGCTGAGTCTTTGGCTCCGGCAGAACCAATCATCAAAAACAACTTAGGTGCTTGTGTATTGGTGGAGGGTGATGTAAACAAAGCTGAAGAGTTGTTTGGTGCAGCTTCAGGTGCTGGTCCAGAAGTAAACAACAACTTAGGTATTGTTGCCATCAAAAAAGGCGAATACGAAAAAGCAGTTAAACTGTTAGACGGATCAAATACTCCAAACGAAGGTTTAGCTAAAATCATGGTTGGCGACAACGCCGGTGCATTGAAAGCATTGGAAGCTTGTCCATGGGAAGGTTGCTATATGTCAGAATATTTCAAAGCTGTTGTTGGTGCTCGTACCGCAAAAGAAAACCTGATGTATGAAAGCCTTGAAAAAGCAGTTTCAATGAATGCTGATCTGAAATCTAAGATCGCTACTGATTTGGAATTCGCAAAATATTTCAACGAAACTCGTTTCCAAAATATCGTGAAATAATTCCCTTAGAGGAAAGAAGAAATAAAAGAAGGCTGTCCGAAATTACATCGGACAGCCTTTATTTTTTGTTGATATTTCTTTTCAAAAATCCTGAACCTCGCATTTGGCGCGTCCCCGAGGCAGGGTGGACCCTTCCCGGAGCAGTTTTTTGGACCCAATCACCAATGGGAAGCTTCCCATTGGTGATTTTTTCGATTTAATTGGCAGGGGGAAGCCTCCCATCGGCTAATTTTCACGTTCAACTGGCTGAGGGAAGTATCCACAAGGGTAGTTGACCATCCCCAGAGCTGTTTAACCATTCCCAGAGGAAATTGGCGAATTAAGACTCAGTCCACTTCATCTTTTTGAAAATATCCCAAAGTACGATTCCTGCACTAACCGAAACATTGAAGGAATGTTTGGTTCCAAACTGCGGGATTTCAATCGCTCCGTCGCAAATGTCCACAACCTTTTGCTGAACACCTTTTACCTCGTTTCCAAAAACAAGGGCAATCTTCTCGTCCTGCTCAGGTGAGAACTCGGGCAGCATAATGCTGTTGTCGATTTGCTCAATGGCGTAAACGGTAAAACCATCACCTTTTAGCTTCTCAATGGCCTCTTCAGTATGTTCGAAATACTGCCAGTTGACCGTTTTTTCTGCATCCAATGCCGTTTTGTGTATCTCTTTGTTAGGGGGTGTTGCCGTAATCCCGCACAGGTAAATCGAATCAATCAAAAGTGCATCAGAGGTTCTGAAAAATGATCCGATATTATTACAGCTTCTTACGTTGTCCAATACCACAACAAGAGGCATTTTGCCTGTTTTCCCGTATTCTTCCGGGTTTAGCCGGTTGAGTTCGTTTGTCCGGAGTTTTCGCATTTTCTTATTTATACTGAAGAGTTATTATTGAGACTTTACCACGCGATGTTCTTTCTGCGGAAAGGCATGGTCATACAGCGGGCGCCGCCGCCACCGCGCGCCAATTCAGAGCCTGCGATTGTAATTACACATTTTTGGTTTTGCTCGATCGAGGCTTTGCCATCGATAATGTCCTGTGCTTTGATGACTTCGAAGCCATTCTTGCTGAGCTCGTTCACCGTGTTCACATTGCGTTCGTAACCGATAACCTGTCCCGGTGCAATTGCAAAAAAGTTAGCGCCACTGTGCCATTGTTCTCGCTCCATGGTCCAAATGTCGTTTTTGCCACCGCAATGAATAGGTTTCATGTCCATGCCTAATTTCTGCAGTGCTTTTACCAGGTTTTTATGTTCCGAGATCTTCGTTACCTCGCCGTTTTCAACCTGTATGTGAATGGTGTGGAATCGACTTGTCCCCATAATTAATGGTTCGTAAACCATGCAGGCATCACGGTCCAGAAAGGTAAAAACCATATCCAGGTGAATGAACGATTCCGGCATATCGGGCAATTCCTGCACAATAACATGGCGAATCGGCTCTTTTCTGGCTTTTATATTTTCAAGAATGAAGTCAATGCCCTGGGTTGATGTTCTGATACCGGTTCCGATCACTAAAACATCTTCACGGGCTACTTGGAAGTCACCTCCTTCAATCTTAATGTTTTTGTCCGATCCAATGATGCCGGAACGCTCCGCATTGATCGTTTTGGTTTCAATCAGTGGATGGTGATTGAAGATTGTCTCCATAATTAACGACTCACGGTCGCGAACAGCATTGGCCATCTTTCCAATAACAACTTCATCGCGAAACGACATTGATGCATCGCGGGTGAAAAGGAAATTGTGAAGCGGCCAAAGACTGAAGCGTTCCTGACTAAGGTAACGCGTTAAGTTGTTGCGCTTGATTGGAACTCCCTGGATAAGCTGTCGTGCCAATTCAGGATTTTGTAGTTGCAGCAATTCGGGAAGAATATCGACTGCGTTTTCGCGGGTGCATATCTCCTGAATGAGGCTTTGTTTTACCTGTTCATCCTTTAGTGTTTCAGCCAACAGGTCGGTTACTTCAAACACTTTGCTTACTTTCGAGAGAACCCCTTTCAACTGCTTGTATTCTTCGGTCGCAACCGACAGGTTTAAGATATCGCTGTAGAGCGCTCTTTTGGCATTTTGAGGTGTCATCTCTTCGACCTCGAGCCCGGGAGTATGAACGATCACACCTTCGAGTTCCCCAAACTCGGATGTGACATTCACCTTCATCTTTTCAATCATAAATAACCCCTTTTTTATTTTAGTACAAAGATAATAACTCGTTCCAATGCAGAATATTTGGTCGACTGTTCGTTTTCGATTAATAACGCAGTATCTTCGTTGTAAGTCATGAGAAGGTTACTTTGTATCATCATTTTTTTGATGCCCTTTGCTGTCGTTGGATTCGGGCAGCAGGCTGATACTGTTCACTATTTGAGCGGTATAAAAGAGAATGGAGATACGATTCCTCATGTAAGCTTGCAGACGATTCCCGTATTTCCCAAGCGACATTTCAAATCGAAACGGCTGGAGCGTAAGTATTGGCGTTTGGCGATGAAGGTGAAAAAAGTTTACCCGTATGCTAAGGTGGCTGCCGAACTGATGGCGGAATACGATGCTAAATATCGGGCGTCGAATGATAGAAAAACAAGAAGACAATACCTCAAGGAGGCCGAAAAAGAATTGTTCGACAAGTATGGTGATCAACTGAAGAAGCTCTCGATTTCTGAAGGTCGAATCCTCATCAAGTTGATTGATCGGGAGACTCAACATACTTCTTACGAACTGATAAAAGACCTGAAAGGGGGAGTTTCTGCTTTCTTTTGGCAGGGTATTGCCAAGTTGTTCGGAAATGATCTGAAGGACGAATACGACCCCGTAGAAGAAGATAAGATGATCGAGGAAATTATTTTCTATATCGAAGCAGGAGTGATCTGATGAAACGAATTTTTTTAGCCATTGATGTTGAACTGGGAGAAGCTCATGTTTCTTGCATTCGAAAGATTAAATCGGAATTGGAGGCAGAACGAATTCGGTGGGTAAAGGGTGAAAATCATCATCTGACTCTGCATTTTTTTGGTGATACAGATGTTGAAGCTGAAGCGAAGTTGATTGAGTTGCTCAATGAATTTGTTCAGGCTGAGAGAGCGTTGTCATTTAGTTTGGGGCAGTTGGCGTTTTTCAAGAAAGGAAAAGCTCTACAGGTGCTTTTTATTGATGTGCTGCACGCTGATCGCTTGAAAGAATTGGCGGCTAAACTTCAGGTTCTGATAGTTGAGTCCGGTTTTGCAAAGCCAGAAAAGTCGTTTCGTGCTCACTTAACGATAGCACGAATGAAAAACATAGCCAATAAAGAGCGGCTCGGTGCTGTGGTTCAAAAGTATCGTGAATGTCCGGAACAAGTAGTGCAAGTGAATAGAATCGTTTTGTACGAAAGTATATTGAAACCTGAAGGACCCGAGTATAAGCCGATTCGATTTTTCAATTTACGTGAGTGAACTACTTTCCTTTGGCGCTGAAGAGCTCAAGAACACTGTAAATCATGATCTTGAAATCGAGATACAGCGAAGCATTTTTCAAATAAACCAAATCGTAAGGTAAACGTTCCAGCATTTGCTCAACATTCGACGCATAGCCATATTTTATTTGTCCCCAACTTGTGATGCCCGGTCTGATTTTATGAAGCAGGTTGTATTGAGGAGCTAGCTCAAGTAGTTGGTTGATATAAAATTTTCGTTCGGGGCGCGGCCCTACGATCGACATTTGCCCGAGGATCACGTTGATAAACTGGGGAATCTCGTCTAGATGGGTTTTGCGCAGAAACCGACCGACTCTGGTAATTCTTGGGTCATTATTGGACGAGAGCTGGGGCCCTTCTTGCTCCGCAACAGATATCATGCTTCTAAATTTGTAGATCTTGAATTCCCTGCCGTATCGTCCAACACGCTTTTGGGAATAAAGGATCGGACCTTTAGAGTCTGCTTTAATTGCAATTGCAACGATAAGCGAAACCGGAGCGAAAAGCAAGAGTGCAATGAACGAAAAAGAGATATCGCAAATTCGTTTTACATTCATAGCCCACGCTGGCATGATGCCATTTGATATCTTATAAAGTGGAAGTCCGTAGAGGTTGTCGGTTTTTGGAACGCCTGAAAGAATGTCGTACAAGTCGGGAATCCCCCAAACCGTAAGTTTGAATCCTTGCAGTAGGATGAGAAGTCTGCTCAGCAGTTTATGCTCCGATGAGTTAATCGTTACAATCACCTCTTCAATCTTGTAGTTTTCAATGATCGATGGAATCTGTTCGATATTTCCAAGGCAACGAATGTGTTTGTTTAGCGGTGAGTGTTGTTCGGTTTCAACCTGAATAAATCCGACCAATTCGTTGCCCGACGGTTTTTCCTGGGTGTTTAGTTCATGGAAAAGCTCGACTGCTTTGGGGCTTCCTCCTATAATGAGCGTTTTAAAGCCAAACTCCCGGCGGTGTATTTTTTTCGTAATACGGCTGGTGTGGATTACTCTGAAAAAGTAGGTGGTGCCAAATTGCAGCGCAAAGAGGGCTGTAAAAAGTCTGTATATATTCGCGTACGTAGGAAGATCGTCATTGAGTACCAGAAAAAAGAACAGAATGATTGAGCCGAAGAGACAGTTAAAAAATGTTTGTGAGAGCTCAAGGAGTCGCGATTTACGGAAAATGTTGTTGTAATACCCGGTCACGTAATAAATAAGTACCCAGAAAAAAGGGAGGATTAGCAGCGGCAGAATGAAATGTGAGTCGGTTGTGAATCCCGGATGTCGAAACGGTTTATCCATTACATTGTAGCGATAAATGCTAAAAATGATCCAGCTGGCAAATGCCGCCAGAATATCAAAAAACAGGTAAATGGCTACGGTTTTTTTCTTATTCATTCCAACGGTGAAGATAGCGAACTTTTCAGATAAAGGAAGTAAGGAAATTGCAGTGGAAATTAGCCGACAAAGCGTTTTTTTCCGAAAAGTCCGTCAGAATAGCTGGTTTTTGATTTCAGGTTTCGAAAGATTTGTGTTGCTTGATACAAATGTGCAAAATTCAAATTAATGGCCTGTTGATTCCTGATCGCAAGAAGCAGGTTCCGTGTCGCGTTTTGTTCACTGTCGTCAGTTTGGGTGAAGGAGGTCGCTTCAGCCTGAATTCGAATAGCTTTGGATCCGGCTTTGAATAATTCGATGCCGGTTTCGTCCGGGCCAAAATGGTTGGATAACAGAATGCGTGCAACAGAGCCGGAACGGAATACAAGTCTTGCTTCCAGTATGTTTTTTCCATTTTCATCCGGGATTGTCATTAGGTCTGCCTTACGAAAGTCTCCGTTATCCATCAAAACAAGCATTAGGAGGACTTGCAAGAAATCCGACTCGTCCAAATTACGAAGCGAATTTGAAAGGCTGATGTTGGCCAAAAAAGGAGCCTTGATCTTTTCTATCACAGAAAGATTTTGACTGTTGAAAATAAGTGGAGCGGCCAGCTGAATTTTTGCGTCTGCTTCCTGCGAGAGGTTGATGAGCAGTTTTAGTTCATTTTCTTCAAGTATAGGTATTTTGTTGAAAAATAAGTTGTTTTGGTTTCGTAGTGCGTGTTTGATCAATTCGAACGAGGGATATGTTTTGTCGAAATAACTTAACTGAGATTCCTTGATTAATGCTTCGGCCTGAAAGTAGAGCATTTTCTCAGTCAGTATATTGTGGCCTGCTAAAAGGCCAATAACCGTGATATCTCCAAATTTTTGAAGGTTTTGTCCCAGGCGGGTTGTTGTTTCGTCAGCCGATATAATCCCGGTTTTGATCATATCGCAAATTAGAAATAAAAAGCTATTTTAATGGTTTGAACGGAATTCAACTTTTCAACCGCCAGCCGTTGATAATGTTGAATTCTTTGGACCGGCAAAAACGCAATTTAAGTTATTTTTATACCCAAAAATTGACGCAATGAACCCTCTGGATACGCTGAGACATCAGGGATTGAGAAAACGACTCGTAGAAGGATTAAAAATCAAAGGGATAAAAGATGAGAAAGTTCTGAATGCCATTTCGAAGGTGCCCCGGCATTTATTCATGGATAGTGGGTTTATTCAGTTTGCATACAAAGACCAGGCTTTTCCCATTGGTGCAGGACAAACGATTTCGCAACCGTACACGGTGGCTATTCAAACATGTTTACTGCAACTGAAACCGCACGATAAAGTGCTCGAAGTTGGAACAGGATCCGGCTATCAGGCGGCCGTGTTGGTCGAGATGGGAGCTAATGTATTCACGATTGAGCGTCAACGCGAGCTGCACTTGAAAGTACAGCAAATGCTGCCGGAACTCGGGTATTTTCCAAAATTCTTTTATGGCGATGGCTACAAGGGGCTGCCTACTTACGGACCTTTCGATAAGATCATTGTAACAGCCGGTGCTCCGGTGATTCCCGAGGATTTACTTCAGCAACTTGTAATTGGAGGGCGTATGGTTATTCCGGTGGGGCCATCTGATCGTCAGGCGATGACCGTGATTATTCGTGTCGCTGAAAATGAATTTAAAAAAGAAACACACGGAACATTTGTGTTTGTTCCCATGTTAAAAGGGACAGAAAAATAAACTGGGGAACGCGTATTGTTCTTTAGTGCATAGGAATCCACATTCATTCAGAAAATCAAAAATGATACAAGTCAAGAAGTTTACATTTAATCCAGTTCAGGAAAATACATACGTATTGTACGATGAAACAGGTGAATGCATCATTGTAGATGCCGGTTGCTATTTCGATTATGAGCAAAAAGAGTTGTCGGACTTCATTGAGGAGAAACAACTAACACCGGTGAAACTTGTAAATACACACTGCCATTTAGATCACATCTTCGGTATAACCTATTGCCGCACAAAATATGAGATTCCGTTCTTAGCTCATCAGGAAGAGCTATTTTTAGTTGAGGGCTTTGTTGGGCACGGTGAACGTTGGGGGATTCCGGTTGAGCCGGTTGACGGGCCAGACGAGTTTATTGATGAGAACGATGTAATTGAGTTTGGAAATTCAAAACTGCGATTAATTCACGTTCCTGGTCATGCTCCCGGGCACTTAGTGCTTTATAGTCCCGAGCAAAGTTTTTTGCTCGCGGGTGACGTATTATTTTACGGAAGCATTGGGCGTGCAGATTTGCCGAAGGGAAATTATGAACAGTTGATCTCAAACATACAGCAAAAGCTGTTAGTGTTACCGGACGATACTCTGGTTTACAGCGGACATGGCCCGGAGACGAGCATCGGTTTTGAACGTAAATCAAATCCGTTTTTAACTTAGCTGGTAGAGGATAATAAGAGTCCTGTGATTTTATCTTGCTAGTAAAGAATGATATTGGTAAATACGGTAAAAATCATTTTTTACTCTTTATCTTCGGATTAATATTGGCGCTCTCATTTTATGGTTTAAAAACAAACAAGCATGGCAAGTGATAAATTTGTGGCCCGGCATATTGGGCCTCGTGAATCAGAAGTTGAAGAAATGTTGACGCAAATAGGTGTGTCTTCATTACAGGAACTGATCGATCAAACTGTTCCCGAAAATATAAGGCTTGAAAAACCTCTTCGCTTGGAAGATGGTTTGACTGAGCGCCAATACTATCGCAAAATATTAGCCCTTGCTAAAAAGAACAAGGTATTCAATACCTACATTGGCATGGGCTATTATGATACCATTACTCCGGCAGTGATTCTTCGTAACGTGTTGGAGAACCCGGTTTGGTATACCTCTTATACACCCTATCAGGCGGAGATTTCACAAGGTCGTTTGGAAGCTTTGTTGAACTACCAGACGATGATTTGTGAAATGACTGCTATGGAACTGGCGAATGCATCGTTGTTGGACGAGGCTACTGCAGCTGCCGAGGCGATGATAATGATGCTGAATTCCAGAAGCAGAAAACAGGCAAAGGAAGGTGCCAATATCGTGTTGGTTGACCAACATATGTGGCCTCAGACACTTGATGTGTTGCATACCCGTGCGCTGCCGTTGGGAATCGAACTGAAGATTTCAACTGTTGAAGAATTCAGCTTTGATGAAAAAGTGATCGGCGCGTTGTTGCAATATCCCAATGCTAATGGGGAAGTGATTTCTTATGCCGAATTAGCCACGAAAGCTCACGAAAACGGAGCAAAAATAGCTGTCGCTACTGATTTGATGAGTTTGGCTTTGCTAACCCCTCCGGGAGAATGGGGAGCAGATATCGTTTTTGGTAGCTCGCAACGTTTTGGAGTGCCAATGGGATACGGTGGTCCGCATGCTGCATTTTTTGCCGCTCGTGACGAATTTAAGCGTACCATGCCGGGACGTATCATCGGTGTATCGAAAGACATACATGGTAACCGGGCACTGCGCATGGCTTTGCAAACCCGCGAGCAGCATATCAAACGCGAACGTGCAACTTCAAATATTTGCACAGCGCAGGCTTTGTTAGCTACTATGGCAGGCTTTTACGCTGTTTACCACGGTTCGGAGGGCGTTCGTCAGATTGCTGAACGTATCCATCGTATCGCCGTTCTTTTAGAGAAAGAGATTACGGCTTTGGGCTACACACAAAAGAATGAATATTATTTCGATACCATCCGCTTTGCGCTTCCAAAGCACGTAAAGGTTGAAGATATTGAATGGTTGTCGTTGGAGTTGGAGATGAATTTCCGCTATTTTGAAAATGGTGAAGTTGGTTTAAGCATCGACGAAACTACCAACCTTGAGGATATTAACTGGATCATTGAAGTGTTTGCAAAAGCTGCAAATAAGCGATACCCGCAGTTTAAGGTATATCCTGAAGTTGAAAAACTTAACGATCAATTGAAGCGTACTTCTGCTTTCCTGACACAGGAAGTGTTCACGAAGTATCGTTCTGAAACGGAAATGGTTCGCTATATCAAGAAGTTGGAACATCGAGATATTTCGTTAACCCATTCAATGATTCCGCTGGGATCTTGTACAATGAAACTGAATGCTGCGACTGAGATGCTACCATTAAGTTGGATCGAATTCGGAGGTATGCACCCGTTTGTTCCGAAGAATCAGGCCCGCGGTTACCAGGAAATGATGGAAGAGTTGCGGCGTGATTTGTCGGAGATCACTGGTTTTGCGGATGTGAGTTTACAGCCTAATTCAGGTGCTGCAGGCGAATACGCAGGATTGATGGTTATTCGCGAGTATCACTTGAGTCGTGGAGACGCTCAGCGCAATGTTGTATTGATCCCGTCATCAGCGCACGGTACGAATCCTGCAAGCGCTGTAATGGCAGGTATGGAGGTCGTTGTGGTTCCTTGCGACGAGCGTGGTAACGTGGATGTTGAGGCATTGCGTCAAAAAGCGGAAGAATATAAAGATACTTTGTCGTCATTTATGGTGACGTATCCATCAACGCACGGTGTATTTGAGGCGTCCATTATTGAGATGTGCGATATTATTCACCAATATGGTGGGCAGGTTTATATGGACGGTGCCAATATGAATGCTCAGGTTGGTTTGACTAATCCGAAACGAATCGGAGCTGATGTTTGTCACCTGAATTTACATAAAACGTTCGCTATTCCTCATGGTGGTGGGGGTCCTGGTGTTGGCCCGATTGCTGTAGCAGAACATTTGGTTGATTTTTTACCATCTCACCCGGTGATGAATAACGGTCACGTTGGTATTTCAGCTGTTTCCGCTGCTCCATGGGGTAGTGCATCGGTGTTGCCAATTACCTATGGCTATATCAAGATGTTGGGTGCTGACGGTTTGACAAGAGCGACCGAGATGGCGATTTTGAACGCTAATTACATTGCTTCGGCTTTAAAAGACACCTACGGAATTTTATATACAGGTGAAAAAGGACGTGTTGCTCACGAAATGATTCTGGAGTGTCGTCATTTTAAGGCAACGAGTGGAATCACGGAGGCGGATATTGCCAAACGTTTGATGGATTATGGTTTCCACGCGCCAACATTATCTTTCCCGGTTCACGGAACGTTGATGGTTGAGCCAACCGAGAGCGAGTCGAAACAAGAATTGGATCGTTTTATAGGTGCGTTGTCCAGTATTTATCAGGAAATTCAGGACATTGTGGATGGTCAGTCTGATAAAGCAGATAATCCGCTAAAAAATGCGCCTCATACAGCCGATTCTGTTACTTCAGACCAGTGGGAGCATAGCTATAGTCGTCAGCAGGCAGCTTTCCCATTAGCATGGTTGAAAGAGAACAAATATTGGCCGCCGGTAGGACGTATTGATGATGCTTATGGTGACCGGAATTTGGTTTGTACGTGTGCCCCAATTGAAACATATCAATAAAATGTCAACTAAATGGTTTGCATTTCGTAGATTGAGGTAAGGAAATAATAAAAAGATGATTACTTATC
>QKCF01000451.1 GCA_003246935.1 Sunxiuqinia sp.
ACAACGCTCAACATCGGAGCAGTTCTGATTTATGCCAGCGTATACGTTGAAAAAGGAATTGCACTAATCATACCTGGCTTCACCCCCGATGTACTCGGTCAGATCTATGTGTACACGCCGTCGATGATCGAGATCCGAACAGCCGCATTGATTTTTTCATTTGGCTTCCTGGTATTCACCTTCCTCGTTAAAATTGCCATCGCCATCATGTTCGAGGATTATCATTCCCAAACAAGGACTTACCAGGAAAAACCGGCAATAAACCCAAAAAACTGACCGCACCATGAAAACTCTGGCACTATCCTTTACTGTAACAATACTCCTTGTCACTCAAGCCTTCGCTCAGAATAAAAATCAGACCTTCGATTTTAGAGTATACAGCGTCCCTACCCGACCGGTTTATTTCACCCATCTCAAAGAGGAAAGCAAGATGCTTTATGTCGATTACAGGGAGGGCTTACGAATCGACTGCGAACAAGCGAAACTTGTGACCTATGAAGAGGAAGACAGAAGTATAAACTATACCCCCAATTGGTTTGAAAAGAATTGGCTGAATCTTGATTCGATTCCGATTGACATGGCTTATATCCCGGAAGGTCAGAACCTTGATAATTGGGAGGAGATGATTCGAATCTGGCGACTTGATACTTCGGGAGGCCCGGAACCGCTGTATTTAAAATTGAAAGAAACCCGGGAGGAAAACTGCCCCGGAAAATCCCGATTCGAGGTTGTGGAAACAGGCAAAAAACGCATTTTATACATTTCAAGCACAGAGGACTGTGAGGAGTTCGATGCAGAAACTGCAATGGTAACCATAATTGCCCCCCTGAAATTAGTATTCAATCAACATACCCTGTGGATAATCGAATATGAAATCAAGGGAGCCAATCGGGATAGTATGTTCACGGAGGAGATCAGGAACTGGTTCCGAAATATCGAAGTTGTATCGGGAAAAGAACTAAAAGCGTTAGTTAATCCCGAATAACAGGTTCTGCTTGCCAATAATTCTGCACCATTACTACCAGTGCACGGTTCATACAGACGAATCATCCGGCAATTTGTCCCCTTCAATTTCATATTTTTAAACTAACTTGCACGAAAATCAAAAATCATAAAATTCTAAATTATGCCATCTCCCGTATCAGAGTGTCTGTATTGTCAGAACAACGACACCTTACACAGTTTGATGATTAAAATCTGTGACCTTGAAGTATCTCAACTTTTCTTATTCAAAGAACAATCATACCATGGACGTTGTAATGTGGTTTACAAAGATCACGGCGTTGAATTCCATGAACTGAGCAACGAAGATCGCGACGCTTTTATGAGCGATGTTGCCAAAGTGGGAAAAGCAATTGCTGCTGCTTTCAAACCAACAAAAATTAACTACGGTGCTTATGCCGACACCTTATCGCATTTGCACATGCACATCGTACCTAAGTACAAAGATGGATATGGTTTTGGAGGCGTTTTCGAGATGAATCCTCAAAAAACAAAATTGACAGACGCAGAATATGCGGAATTGATCGATAAGATTAAAGCTAATTTATAAGCGATGGAAACATCAATAATTGAGCGGATGACTTTAAGTCATCCGCTCAATCTGTTTAAGACCATACCAAAAGCTTCTTGCTCCGGAGTGAAAAACAAAATGTGGGTTAGGCGTTTAATCAGGTGCCATTGGAAGATTCGATCCAATTGCAAAAAGAAGGCCAACCTCTAAGGTCAGCCTTTGCATCTATCAAATAGTATTTCAAGTCGATTACCAGCTTCCTCCGGCGCCACCGCCACCAAAGCTTCCGCCACCGAAACCGCCGAAGCCGCCTCCTCCTCCAAAGCTACCGCCTCCTCCGGAGAAGTTACCCCACGATCCATGCCGGCTTCCTGAGTTCATCATACCTCCCATAAGCAACCAGAAAGGCAAACTACTGCCACCAGTGTAATAACGCCGGCGCCTCCTGAAAATCGAGATCAAAAAGTACGCAAAAAAGATTAGTACAATGATGCCAATCCCTGATCCTGCACTCTTTCCACTTGCTTTCACGTGATATTCTTCTGCTGTATATTCTTTAGAAGCCAAGGCCATAATAACCTGAGTCCCTTGATACAAGCCGCCAAAGATATCGTTCCTTTTGAAACGAGGAATCATTTCATTATTCACGATATCACGGTTTGCAATCGCATCCGGAATAACAGCTTCCAGTCCATACCCGACTGCCACGAATACTTGTCCACTCGACTCTTCAGTTTTCGGTTTAAATACGATGACAACTCCGTTGTCTTTTCCTTTTTGCCCCACCCCTGTTTTTTCGCCTACACGGAATGCATAATCGGCAATATCGTTTCCGTCCAGACTCGGAACAGTTACAATCAGTATTTGGGTTGAAGTACGACGATCAAATTCATCTAACTCTGCTTCCAATTGGCGTTCTTCGCTGTCACTAAGTACCCCGGCATAATCGTTTACCAAGCGATCCATTTTCTCTGGAATAACCTGCGAAAAAGAATTAAAGCCAACTAACAGGGTTAGAATTAAGAATAGTTGTTTCATTATCTTTTAGTTTTTGCCGAACGATATCTCATCCGAAAGTTCGTTAACATCATCATCCTGATAGGGAAAATGCGTTTTTAGTTGCTCCCCGGCCATCAAAATTCCTTCGGAGAGACCATCTGCAAAACGCCCTTCCTTAAAACGGTCCAGCATGTGCTCCTTAATATTTCCCCAAAAGTTTTCCGACACTTTCGCATTAATACCTGCATCACCTAAAATTGCAAATTTTCGATCAGTCACTGCTAGGTAGAACAGGACTCCGTTACGGGCTGCTGTTTTGTGCATTTTCAATTGTTCGAACCAATATGCAGCACAATCCAAAACATCCCCTTTGCATCGTCCCTCAACATGAACCCTTACTTCGCCGGATGTATTAAGTTCTGCTGTTTTAATCGCATCTGTGATCTGCTTTTTTTCTACTTCACTAAAAAAATCTGCTACTGCCATTACTCTTCATTATTAATCAAAACTAACTTCCGGTGCTTTCTCTGCTCCCTGTTCTGCTGCGAAATAGGCTTTCTTCTCGAAGCCGAACATATTGGCATAAATATTTTTAGGGAACTTTCGGATATAAGTATTGAAAGCCTGAGCCGACTCATTAAACTTCTTCCGCTCCACCGTAATGCGGTTTTCAGTACCCTCAAGCTGGGCCTGCAAATCCTGAAAATTCTGGTTTGCTTTAAGATCAGGGTAACGTTCAACAACAACCATCAACCGACTTAATGCAGATGACAAACCATCCTGAGCCTGTTGAAATTGCTGTAAACTTTCCGGGCTCAAATTATCGGCCTTCAAATTAACTGAGGTTGCTTTTGACCGAGCTTCAATTACTCCTTCCAACGTCTCGCGCTCATGCGTTGCATAACCTTTCACTGTATTTACCAGGTTCGGGATTAAATCAGCACGACGTTGGTAAACATTTTCTACCTGCGCCCAGCTACCACTTACTCCCTCGTCCATAGTTACCATGGTATTATAAGTACCTTTTACCGACGAGTACATTACTAAAACTACCACCGCGATTACGGCCAGAATGATCCATGTTTTCTTCATATTCTATTTTCTAATTATTGATTTCTAATACTTACAACGTAAAACTCTTAAAAATGATAACTTCACGGTATCGGTATTCGGGGAATAAGCCGATTCCACCTGCGAATTACAATCAACAAAGGATTAACCAAACAAGAAAGCACATGACACAATAGGTAAATCGGACAACTCAATACACGTTCAAACGTTGATCGACACGATTCCTGAATGAAGTATGTCAATCTGTCCTAAAATGAAAAAGGATACAGAAAGGCTAGCTAGTTCTGCTCAATGAACTTTTTTAGTGTGAAAGTAAAGGTACTACCTTCAGCTTGCTTGGATTCCACTTTAATCGTTCCACCATTAGTCTCGACAAATTCCTTACACAACAACAGACCTAAACCGGAACCTTTTTCATGATTTGTGCCATATGTTGAAAGGTGTCGGGTTGGATCAAAAATCAACGGTAAATCCTCTTCTGCAATTCCGACACCTGTATCCTTTACCGAAACTGACAGCATATTGCCTTCGTCCTTGACATTTACAAAAATATGTCCGCCTTCTATTGTGAACTTAATCGCGTTGGATATGAGGTTTCTCAAAACCAAATTAACCATATTGTGATCCGCAAGAGCCACTAAGTCTCCTTCCATTTCGCTGGATACTGTAATCTTTTTTGCCTCCGACAATCGGTTATTAAGCTGAATATTGTTTCTTACAATCTTTTGAATATCGAGTTTTTCCGGCTTGTAAGTGATCGAATCTTTCTGATTTTTTGCCCATGAAAGCAAGTTATTCAGCAAAAAATAGGTACTCTCCGCTTCCGCGCGCAACTCATTGATAATTTGCTGCCGCAAATCCTCCGTAAACATTTCGGGGAAGTCCGCCAATTGACCAACAACATCCTTAAAGGCTCCAATCGGGTTACGTAAATCATGCGCAATAATCGATAAAAATTTGTCTTTCGTCTCGTTTACGCGAAGTAACTCTTCATGCTGCTTTCTGATTTGGTAATTCTTTTCGGTAAGCAGCTCGTTCACTTTTCTTCGCGACTTAATATACCCCAGCATAACCAAAAACACAACAAAAAGAGAAAGTACAATTAACAGAAGGATGATCGTACTAGAATGTTGTCTTTTGATTTTGAGATCTTTAATTTGATTATCCTTTTGCAGCAAATCAATCTCGTTTTGCTTTAGGGCAACTTCCATTCCTGATCTCAAATCGGAGAAACTATCATTCAATTCCCGGGTATAAAGCGTGTCCGAAATAGTCGCGTAATTTTGAAGATCACCATAAGCCATTTTAAAGCGTTGAGCTTCGAAGTATATTTGAGAACGAACCAAATAAGCTCGCTGCTCCAATTCTATTATTCCGGAAGATTTTGTAATCTGAAGACACAGATTAATGTTGGCCAATGCAGCATCCAATTTCTCCTGCTTCAAGTTCAGTTGAGCCAAAATAAGGTTCGCAGTCGCGATTCCTTCCTGCATCTTCACATCCTGAAACACCGCTAATGCCTGCCCGACATAGTCCAATGATTCTTGAATCTTATCTATTTGGAGGTACGCCTCAGCAAGTCCGATCCAGCCATAAGCTTTATAATAAACTCCTATATTAAATTTCTCTGCAGTCGTCAGTACTTGATTATAATAGCTTATCCCTTTTTCGTATTCCTTTTTATCCTTATATATTTCACCAATATTGTTTAGAACGACAACTTGTCCAACGCCGTCATTCAGCCCCTTGTAAACTTCCAACGTTTGTTTGTAATATTCTAATGCGCGGTCATAATCTTTCCAATAATGATAATTTACAGCAATATTATTCAGAGTGCGAGCCAAGGTCCGCCGATCGTCGCTTCCTTCATAATATTTCAGCGCCTCGAACAAATGCAATAATCCGTTAGTGCGATCTCCCTGCGTCGTCAAAACCGCCCCTATATTTAACTGGATCATTGCCTTATTTTCCGCAAGACCTTCCTCTTCTACCATCTCCTGCGCTTTTCGAAATAATCGAAGCGACTCGGAATACTCGCCCAGGTTCATATGGTAAGCTGCTAACGAATTGAGGGAACTAATTATTAACTCATTGTCATCAATTCCCTGCGAAATCGAGAGTGCTTTCTCTGAATATTGTCGTCCTTTTTCAAACTCACCATTGAAAATATACCCAGCACCTAATCTCAAATTGGCTGCAGCTTCCTGCTCCTTATTCCCATTTTCAACAGCAATAGGAAGCGCTAAATCGGCATAATAAATAACCTTATTGGGATCGACATAATTATATTCCTTCGCTAAATCCAGATATACCTGACACAATTCTTCCCCTTTCACCTCTGAAATGAGGTTCGTAAGACTATCTATTTTTGCCGTTTGACCACTACTTTTAAGCGAGAAAAGAAAAAAAACGACAATGCATATGAGTTGATGAGTAGTAAATCGCTTCAAATGAAATCAGGATTTGTTAGGAATAAAAATAGAGTTATTTCTATCTTTTTCAAATTGTAATCAGGAAAACATCAAGTGATACGGACGAGAAATATCGTTTTTAAACTTCTCAACACTAATACTTCGACTTTGACGCAAGTATTCATGTCCCTGAAAAAAAACGAGTATGGTGGGTGCTGTAAAAACCCGGAATTGACCTGCAATTTCGGGCTGCGCGTTTATTGAGACATAGACTAACCGGATTTGAGAAAAATTAGCAAGAATCATCTCTTCAAACTTTGGCTTAAGCACATGACAAACCTGACACTCCTCAGTCGAGAAATACACGACCACAGCATCTTCGTCAAGAAGAAGATGATTGAATTCCTCGAGACTTGCTGTAATATCTTCCATTAGTATTGACCTGTGCTAAGCAAAACCAACGTGCAAGCGACTTCCGGTTCGATTGAAGCTTTTTCAAGTCGAAATGCAAACTCCTCATTTTCAGTGCCCGGATTAAAAATAACTCTTTTCGGATTCAGCTTCATAATATATTCAACAAATCCGGATTGATTCTGAGGGCCAACATAAAGTGTCACAGTATCAATATCTGTAAATTCTTTTTGCTGAGTTTCAAAATCAACATCTTCCACCTTACCCGACCGGGGTGCAATTGCGACTACCTCGTGACCATGTCGACGCAAGGCTCTGATTGCCTTATTGGAATAACGTTCGGGGTTTTCACTCGCCCCAATCACTAAGGTCTTTTTCATATATTATTGCTTTTGAATCAACACAACAGCATAAGCTGACATACCTTCTTCCCGTCCCTCAAATCCTAACTTCTCAGTCGTCGTAGCTTTTACCGATACGGCATCAGGATCTATTTGCAGCACCTCCGCAATTTTATCCTCCATTAGTGGAATATAGTCTTTCAATTTAGGACGTTGTGCCGCTATCGTTGCATCGATATTTCCAACGAAGTAACCTTTTTCGCCAATTAGATCCAAACATTTCCGAAGCAAAATTTTGCTATCGACATTCTTAAAATCCGACGATGTATCAGGGAAATGAAAACCGATATCACGAAGTTTGGCTGCGCCTAACATGGCATCGCAAATCGCATGCAATAAAACATCTCCATCCGAATGAGCAACAGTACCCTTACTATGCGGCACTTCAATTCCACCAAGCCACAAACTTTCTCCTTCAGCCAGGCTATGCACATCATAACCCATTCCTACGCGTATAATCATGAATTACCGTCTCGTTAAATTATCGAAATTAAAAGCTAGCGAGAAACGCAGTGTATTTTCCAATGGATTATTTGTTTGAGTTGGCAACAGGTAAGAAAAATCTAGTTCAAACACATTCAGCTTAAACCCGGCCCCTGCGGTAACATATTTGCGGTTACCTTTATTCTCGTTCTCGTGAAAATATCCGACACGCAGTGCAAATTGTTTTTGGTACCAATATTCCACGCCTAACGATACGTTGATCTCCTGCAATTCTTCCTTCATGCCACCAGGTGCATCAGAGAATGAGCTGAAAATACCGCCGATTACTGACTTATCCTGGCTGAAGCCGGAATTGACTACAATAGTTCCATTTTCATCCGTGTAACTCTCTGTATCAGGCGTCGGAACGAGTAATTTATTCAAATCAACGGTAAAGGCAAACGAATTGTAATCATCCATTTCAAATTCATATCCTACCCCAAGACGCATATTCGTCGGAATAAAATCTTTGGTTTCACCCTCTGTATACGAAATTTTGCTACCAATATTTGAAATATCGATACCTGCAGAAAAGGCAGATTTCCCTCCCCTTCTGCTTATTTCGTTGCGATAATAAAAGGCGATATCTGCGGCGAAAGAATTCCCTGCATGAGTTACAACACCTCCAACTTCCTGACCGCCGGTCAAGTCAGATCGAATATAACGCAATGCGACAGATCCGGAAAATTTTTCAGATAACAGGCGGGTATAAGCGACATCGAATGCTAACTCGTTCGGACTTTGTTGGCCTTGGATCTCTCCATACTCATTTCTGAAGGTAATCGATCCCAATGAGAAGTAACGAAGTGACGCACTCACAACCTGCTGATCATCGATTCGCTTATGACCTACCAGGTACGCCAAATTAATATCATCAACCAACTTTCTTAGCCATGGAGAATAAGATAACGCCACACCGGCATCACTTGAAATAAAAGCATACTTTGCCGGGTTCCAGTGTTGCGAATTCATATCAGGCGAGGTTGCCACACCGGCATCCCCCATCGCACCAGCTCTCGAATCGGGAGCAATTGTTAGGAACGGAACAGCCGTAGAAACCACATTTGCCCCTGATGTTGAACTTTGGGCTTTTGAACTAGTCGGCGTTAACAAACACAAAATAGCAACAACGGCTAAGCCAAGTTGCCCCTTCATCTTAATCGTTTTATTGATCATGTTGCAATAGTAATAATTTAGATCTGTACCTTACTCAAACAACCAACGGAAAAGCGGGTAAAAAAGTATTTAAACCTCCTCTTATCTCCTCAAAATAATTAGCGAACCTCCCTTCGATGCAACATTTCCTTCTGAATCGCTAAGGATTACGCGATAAAAGCAAGCCCCATTCCTTACAACTAACTGCCGATCGGAAGGTTGCCATGTTATCACAGGTGTTTCAACTCCTTCAGAAACCAATGCTTCTTTTATGACATCCAGAATACTTCCTTTCGAGTCGAAAAACTCAATTCTGACGTCTAAAAGTTCGTCCGGCTGGTTATGAATGATTTGAAAATTCGTATAATCGACCATTGGGTTGGGATAACAAACAACATCCTGAATATGCAAATCCTCGCCAACAACAAACGAAATTGTCACTTCGGTCGAGTTATTGTAAACATCCCAGGCCTTGAGTGTCAAGGTGTGCTCTCCAAGCTCGAGTCCGCTCAATGGATAAACAACAGTTCCTGACGTATAATCATCGAGACTTGCCAGGTAGTAATCATTTAGCACGATTACATTCGAGTAATCTCCGTCAAGCACCGCAGTTATATCGTGTCCGATGCCTGTTCCCAATGTATTAATTCCGCTTTCATCAAATAAGTTCAGATAAAGAATCGAGTTTGCCCCAACCTGATCTCCAGACTCAAAAGATGATGTGTTTAAATACACACCAATCGCCGGCCCTTCAGTATCTGTGACAGTGGACTCCTCGTACGCACCGATCGGAAAATTGGTTAATGCACCATGAGCATCAACCTCACTACCATAAGCATAATAAATAATTTTTCCGTTGCCGGATGCATACGAAACATCTTTCGGCACAATAAACGAAAACTGAAATTTCCCATCCACAACCGAAGCCACCCCTTTGTAAATAGGATTATTCCTCGAGGTATAGTCAAAGGGCTCTTCGCCATCGTTACCAAGAGTTTGTGTTGCCTGTGCCTTGTCATAAACAACAGGAATAACCTCGCCATTGAAATCGCTCAGCTGATTACCATCATGATCCGTCACTTCCCCTTCTACAAGAACTTCCGTCAATGCACCAATTGGTTCCGATATTTCATCCGGGCTCTTTTTATTAATCGAAGTTGTAACAACTGAATATTGCGGTATGGCCAATCGCATTGCCGGATCTCCGAGCAAAGTAAAGTTGCGTTTATTAATCCCCGAAGAAATAGCATTCTTGGTACGACGCATAACCTCTCCCATTGTCAGATAGCGACCATCTTCATCATGCTTAAAAAATTGCTGATAAAGCTGACTATTTAGCACATAATTAGGACTCGAATAAACAATGCGGGTTGTGCTAAAAAGAGCGACTGCCCCCCCGTTCGGATTAAACAGAATGTGCTCCCCTCCTGATTGTTCATCTGCATCAAAACGACTAAACTCGCAGGTTGCCGTAATAAAAACAGGCAATTTCGTTTCGTTTGTCCAAGCATCAATATCGTCCGTCGTCAATACTTTTTCTTCAGCAAGAGCGGTTTCATTGGCATGCCCTGTGTAATTCAAAATAAGCGTCCCCTTCTTTACCCGACTGTTGATTGCATCAGTCACGCCGGGATACTTCTCACCACTTGGGCTGGTTTCTTGGTTGTAAGCATCGAAGTAGATTTTATCAACAACAAAAGCAGGCTGATCAGCCACCAGATTCTCTGCCAAATTTTCCGCCTGATACATGTGTATATTTGAATCTTCATCATCGCCCATGAAGCAAATCACATTGCGCCACTCACCAAACGCATCTTCCGAAGAATAAGCTTTAATCTTCTGCACAACAGCATCTGCCTCACCTCCATTTTCTGCAGGAATGCGCCCAATCGCCAAATCCATTGTTCCCTCGGCCTCTCCCTCGCCGTTCTCAAGCAGTACATAAAAATCATCCGTCACAAACGATGCTGTTGGCAATAGCGAATTCTCAGATTGATAAGTTGGAATGAAATTAAAACCTTCGCCATTAATATTCTTGTTATCGTAACTACCATCTCCAAATAGCAACACATATTTTAATCGACCACCGGAATCTTCAGACTTCTCGTAGCAATAGCGAATAAAATTCCGAATTCCGGCAGCATCCGGAATCCCGGACGAAAATTCATTATAAATCTGATCTACTGAAACGACTGTGGCACTTAAGCCATTCTCCTCTTCGTGAAATTTGGCTAACTCTTCAGCCTGATCCTTAAAATCGCCATGGCTAATAATGAGCATATCCGGAATAACCAGCTGATGCAAATCCTGCGTTGAAACAGCTTCAATTTTTTCAGGCTCCGAAATATCTCCTGCCGGATCAAACACGAGGTACTCACGTAACTGATCGCTCCCAGCAACAAACTGCCCCGTAGTTCCGTCAACGGTCAGTTCCAGTTTTTGAGGATTCAGATAATCTGTCACATCCCAAACCTGAAATCCACTCGAAACATTTGCAATTGTATACCGACTAACTCTTCTATCCCCTACTGATGCCGGGTTCCGAAATAACAACTCAGTATCCTCAAAAGACAATTTTCGTCTGTAGTTAAGTTCAATGCAATCCAACCACCCGGTCGCTGAACTACTCGACGAATTGAAGCTAAGCTTTAGTATCGAACTTGCCAGACTCGTACTAACAATGAACCGACTTTCACCCGTTCTTGCATATTCTGTAAGTTTACTCCCTGTATCTACACTTCCAAAACTGATGGTACCGGCTTGTGTTCCGTTCCAATAAATCGAAAACGCAGAACCAACCGATGCACGCCCTGCGGCCTTTACAAAAACATTAAGCGATGCCCCGTCTACCACCTCGGAAATGGGGAAAGTATAATTTATCGATCTACCAGACTGAAAACTATCTCCGTACCAAACCCTTCCTGACTGAATCAAATTTACCAAATCCGCTTCATAAAGCTGATAATAAGCGTACGACGAGACCTCATCAGTCACTGCAGAAGTTTCAACAGCACTTTGTATTACAAGCTTCGGTTCTCCTTGGTCTGACAAATAATAAAACGCCTTGTCTGCATAATCGTTTGACTCGTGTTCAAATACGTCTTGATCTTCATCGTAAGACCACTTCGTTATACCAGTGGAATAAAAGAATAAACAATCATCGTTGTCACCGTCTTCTCCATGCCATATTACATTTTGATTCAAATCTGTTGCAAATGATGCCGAATTAACTTTTGACAACATGTACCCCCCATTGCCATAAACACTCACATCTACAGGACTATTGAATCCCCAGCCTTTCAGTGTGCTATATTTTATTTTGTAAATACCTCGACGAGTCGTCGCAATTTTCACCCACTCGCCTCCAGACAATACCGAACTTTTAATCGATGCACCACCGTTCGCGCCATACACATTTGCTACCTGAAACCCGAAAAGTTTCAGACTAAAGAACAATAATAATATCAGGTGTTGCGTTTTCCCCATGCAGTAATTCAATGTATATTGTGCATTAACGAAGTTGAAGAAAGTTTATTTCAATAGAAAATAAATCTTCGCCAAACTTAATTTTTTTGTATATAATATTGAATAGAATACAATAATTACAAGGCTTGCAGCGTTACTGAAAAGTTCTAAAAGTGGATCAAACCCGATAGAACTATTTAATTATATTTGCCGAGAGAAAACCAAACTGTAAATTCAAAAAGATGAAATTTAAAACCATATTGTTCGTGGGTTTAACTGTGCTTCTGGCTAGTTGTAGCGTCTTCAAAAAAGACGGTGGTGGTTTTAGCAATAAGAATGCATCAAGTACAACCGGATGGGAATATAATAACCCGGATAACGGAGGATTTCAAACAGATGCTGATTATGCACAATTTGCCGGACCTGGTTTAAAATTTATACAAGGTGGTACATTTACAATGGGACGCAAGATGTAATGTACGACTGGAACAACAGCCCGCGTCGTGTTACTGTAGCGTCGTTCTATATGGATGAATGTGAAGTATCCAACCTGGACTACCGAGAATATTTATTCTGGATTCAACGTGTTTACCCGGATAGCCGCGAACATTACCTTCAAGCGTTACCCGACACACTTGTTTGGCGCGAACCATTGGCATACAATGAGCCATATCTCGATAATTACTTGCGTCACCCGGCCTATAGTAAATATCCTGTAGTTGGTGTTAGCTGGGAACAGGCCAATGCTTATTGCAAATGGCGTACCGACCGCGTAAATGAACAACTCTTGATTAACAGAGGAGTTTTGAGCCACGATAATACACAACAAGGTGAAAACGTGTTCACCACCGAAACATATCTGGCAGGAATGTACGAGGGAACACAAGGTGAAAAACCATATGAAGATGCGAGCGGTAATCCTCGTAGAATTCGTTGGGAAGACGGTATTTTAATGCCCGACTATCGTTTGCCGACCGAAGCGGAATGGGAATATGCAGCTTATGGTTTGATCGGCAATACTGATGGTGAATTATTAACTGAACGTAAATTGTATCCATGGAATGGTAGTTACTTACGTGATGACAGCCGAAGAGATCGTGGTTTATTGAATGCCAACTTTGTTCGTGGACGTGGTGACATGATGGGTATGGCAGGATATCTGAACGACAACGCCGATATTACTGCTCCTGTACATTCTTATAAACCAAATGATTTTGGCCTATATTGTATGGCAGGTAACGTAAACGAATGGGTTGCCGACATCTATCGCCCATTATCTCAAGAAGATGTTGCTGAATTCCAACCGTTCCGTGGTACTGTATATACCAAATATCGTCAGGATGCCGATGGCAACTTAGTCCGCGATGAATTTGGCGAACTGGTTGTTGATACAGTTGCTGACTATCGGAACTACCAGGATGGTGACTACCAATCTCAAATTATTGAAGGTCAGGATTGGAATACTGTAAAAGACAATCTCAAAACTGAAGACATGTATATTCAATCTAACACTAACGATGGAAGTTTCACGTCATTGATTACTGATAGGATTCGGGTTTACAAAGGTGGTTCATGGAAAGACCGTCCATATTGGATGATCCCGGGAACGCGCCGTTTTAAAGATCAAGGCGAATCGGCGGTTGACCTCGGTTTCCGATGTGCAATGACTCGTGTTGGTAGTCCTGAAGGATTTTAATTAGAAAGATTCTTGATAAAACAGATAAAAACCTCATTTTTGTAATGAGGTTTTATTTTTTTTATACCCCTATGAATACAACAGAACTTTACGAGATATTTAAGCAACATCCGACCATATCAACTGATAGCCGCACTATTTTCGAAAACAGTATCTTTTTTGCCTTGAAGGGACAGAACTTTGACGGCAATCAGTTTGCTGCCGATTCCTTGCAGAAAGGCGCAGTCTACGCCGTTGTTGACAATCCTGATTACGCCGTTAATTCGAAAATAATTTTAGTGGATGATGTTTTAACGACATTACAGGAACTTGCAAACTTACACCGAAGAACCCTTGCGATCCCTGTGCTTGCAATTACAGGAACAAATGGCAAGACAACCAGCAAAGAGTTAATTGCTACCGTTTTGAAAAACCGTTTCAACATCACCTATACACAAGGCAATCTCAACAATCATATCGGTGTTCCGCTGACTTTATTGAAAATGACTTCGGAGACACAAATTGCTGTTATCGAAATGGGTGCCAATCATCCAGGTGAAATTGCAGCTCTTTGTAAAATTGCAGAACCCGACCTTGGCTTAGTAACCAATATGGGGAAAGCTCACCTGGAAGGATTCGGTTCTTTTAAAGGTGTTATCAAAACAAAAACCGAGCTTTACGACTTTCTCCGTGAAACCGGAGGAAAGTGCTTTATAAATGCGGATAATGAACTACTCCTAAAACAAGCTGAAGGATTAGAAATGCTCACCTATGGCAAAAACGAAGCAGCACAACTGCGGGGCGAACCAGAGGACACGTCGTATTATTTAACTGCAAAAATTCTATTTCCCAAAGGATGGCTTTATTTCCGTTCAAAATTAGTGGGAACTTATAACTTTGAAAACATCATGGCTGCGGCACGTGTCGGTTCCTATTTTGAGATTGATCCGCTGCTTATTCAGAAATCGGTTGAGAAATACGAGCCAACAAATAACCGATCTCAACTCATTCAACGTGGAAGCAACAAGATCATTCTGGATGCATACAATGCCAACCCTACGAGTATGTTAGCTTCCCTTCAGAATTTCAGTAAACTGGAACATCCTGCAAAGAGTGTCATTTTAGGCGATATGCTGGAATTGGGCGTTTATTCAAAAGAAGAACACCAAAAAATTGCTGATTTTCTGGAAACTCAAGAGTACGAAAATGTTTTCCTGGTAGGATCAAGCTTTAGCCAAGTTGAGACAGGCACAAAAGCAAAGAAGTTCGAAACAATCGAACTTCTTGCAAACTACCTATTTCAACAAAAACAAATGAAAAATAATCTGATTCTGATCAAAGGCTCCAGAGGCATTCGCCTGGAAAAAATTCTGGATAACTTTTAACCAGCAATCAGACATCCCCCTTTTTAATATTATCACTTCAAATTAAGCAGGTTTTTCAACCTTTAATACTTCCGAAATTGCTTGTTCAAAAGTTGATTTCGGAAGAGCACCCATCGCCATTTGAGGTTGGCCGTCAACCGGAACAAACAACAATGATGGAATACTCTGGATGCCAAACATACCAGCCAATTCCTGTTGGTCTTCGGTATTCACTTTATAGATATGTAGGTTGTCACCATACTCAGCTTGCAATTCTTCCAGAATAGGAGCTACCATTTTGCACGGACCACACCAGTCTGCGTAAAAATCAATCAAACATGGTTTAATACCTTCATATTTCCATTCTTTATTGAGTTCAAAGTTGAATACTTTCTCTTTAAACGTCTCTTTGGTTAAATGTTCTAACATAGCTAATCGTTTTTTGAATACAAATATATAAATTTTTATATACTTCAATACCAATTAATATGCCATTAAATTTAAAACTTTATTTCGGGCCCGTCATAGGGAAATAATTGTAATTTTGTCACTGTTTTAAACAAAATGGCATGTTTAGCCTTTAAGATCGTTTAAAACGGTAGCAATATTTCATGAAAGAGCATTTAAACGACCCTATATTTTCGATTATTTCAGAAGAAGCGGATCAGCTTCAGCAAGCATGTTTTGTAATCGGCGGTTTTGTCAGAGACTTGATCCTGAACAGGAACTCCAAAGATATCGACGTGGTTACGCTTGGTAGTGGAATTGAGTTAGCCAAACGCGTAGCGAAAAGACTAGGCCCCAAAACGCCGGTAAGTGTCTTTAAAAATTTTGGCACTGCGATGATAAAAAAAGGCGACCTTGAAGTTGAATTTGTAGGCGCACGAAAAGAATCATATACGCATGATTCTCGCAAACCAATCGTTGAAGACGGAACACTTGAAGATGACCAAAAAAGACGGGACTTTACGATTAATGCACTTGCAATAGGGCTCAATAAAGATAATTTCGGTGAATTGGTTGATCCATTCGGAGGTATAGCCGACATTGAAAATAAAATTATTCGCACACCGCTTGAGCCGGGCATCACTTTTTCGGACGATCCGTTGCGGATGATGCGAGCAATTCGATTTGCCACACAACTCAACTTCAAGATAGAAGAGACAACCTTGCAGGCGATTTACGACAATAAACATCGAATTGAAATCATTTCGAAAGAACGGATCATTGAAGAACTGAACAAGATCATATTGGCCGATAAACCATCGATCGGATTTAAATTATTGGATACTACCGGGCTGCTGCCACTCATCTTTCCGGAACTGGCAAAGATGAAAGGAGTAGACGAAAAATCCGGAATCGCACATAAAGACAACTTTTTCCACACTTTAGAAGTACTGGATCGCATCGTTCCAAACACCAATAATCTCTGGCTCCGCTGGTCGGCGCTATTACACGACATTGGCAAACCACGGACAAAGCGCTTTGTGCCAGGGGCAGGTTGGACATTCCATGCCCATAACCATGTAGGAGAAAAAATGATCCCGGGCCTTTGCCGTCGCATGAAATTACCGATGAATGAAAAGATGAAATACATTCAGAAGATGGTTTCCCTGCATATGCGTCCAATTGTACTTTCGGAAGAAGAAGTGACTGACTCTGCTGTCCGACGATTGCTGTTTGAAGCAGGTGATGATATCGACGATTTAATGACACTTTGCGAGGCAGACATCACCTCGAAAAATGCGGAAAAGGTTAAGCGCTACATGAAGAACTTCCAATTGGTGCGCGAAAAGCTAAAAGATCTGGAAGAACGGGATCATATTCGCAACTTCCAACCGCCTGTATCAGGTGAGGAAATTATGGAAACATTTGGTTTAAAACCTTGTCGCGAGGTAGGAGATATCAAAAATGCCATAAAGGAGGCTATTTTGGAAGGTGAAATCCACAATAACCACGACGAAGCTTATCGGTACATGTTGCAGAAAGCATCAGAAATGGGACTTTCACCAATAAACGCTTAATTATTGTATCTGATCTTTAAAAGAACAGGTAAATGATCAGAGAATCCGCCTTTATATTGATAGCCCTGGTAAGTTCGGAATAAACGCTTACCGCCCCAACGTTCATCGGTCTCAAATAAAAACGGGAGGTCGATGATTCGGGCATCCGATACCGAGGTACTAAGCTTTACTCCCTCTAACAAATAATCCGAGACAATAATCTGATCGAAGATTTGCCAGCTATTTTGATGCTTTAGCGTTCCTTTAGGCTTCCATTTTCCCGATAAATCGACGAGCTCAGCATCCAGTGCAGGATCGTCTTCAGCAACAGCTAAAAGGCCATCTTTTAAGCTACGATCATCCGGCTGATCATTAAAATCACCCAAAATCACCACTTTTGCGTCTCCATCTCGCTCATAAACCGCCAACACAGCCTTCCTAAGCGTTTTAGCCGCCAACATACGGTCCGACTCCGTTTCCGCCTGCCCCCGATATCGGGACGGCCAATGATTAACAAAAACATGCAGAGTATCTTCCCCTATTTGGTACACCGTTTCCAAAATCTCCCTGCTACTGAGAGTATCTCCTCCTTCACTTATAAGGGGGCTGTATTCATACGAGAGTGGCGTGACTTTATCCGGACGAAAAAGCATGGCGACATCGATTCCTCGTTCATCAGGGGAATCTTTATGGATGATGTGATAATTGAATCTACTTAGTATCGTTTTTTCAGTCAACTGCTCTAAAACCCACCTGTTTTCAACCTCACACAAACCAATAATTGCTGGAGCATCAAAACCAGCTGCTGCAGTTACCACTTTCGAGATCCTGTTCAGCTTATCATGCAAACGGAACGAACTCCAATTCCGCATTCCTCCCGGAGTAAATTCGTCATCATCTGTTATCGGATCATTCCGAGTGTCGAATAGATTCTCAACATTATAAAATAAAACGGTGATAGCAATGTCGTTTAGGGAAGATTGTGCGAAACTGCTTTTATTCACAATAACAAAAAGCAGAATGACCAACACACTAATTCGTAGACTCTTCCACGCGCTCATATGCTCCAAGATCCGGACCTGCATCAAGCGTTCGATTTTGATTAATTAGATCATAAGGGAATAGCTTGCCTATTTCAGGCAAACCTGCATCTTTGGCATCACTCAGCGTATCCAATTGGAAATTCATCTTCACGTAGGGATCGATAAATTTAGGCTGAGCATTCTTTAGGATATTTCGATAATATTTCGCGTCTTCTACATTTGTCGTGTCGGCAACCGTCAACAAGCAATGATCGAAGTAATAATTAAACTCAGGCTCCCCCAACCACACCAATTCAACCTCCTTACCAGTAACAATATTTCCTGTAACAATACTATTGGCGAAGTAGGCTTTTGTCAGATCACCCGAATAAGTTATTGAAGAACCATCCGCCAGATCAACGACAACATGGTCTGAAATCATCAACGATGAGGTTGAACGACTTCTTGATCCATATCCGCTCCAATAGTTCGCGATAGTTGTATGGTAGAATTCATACTCGCCACCAATCAAAAGTGCCGCTGCATAATACCCACAATTATAAATCAAAGTATTGTATGCGGCGATTTTCGACTTTAGGGCGAAAATACCGGCATAAGAGTGATTATAAATCTTTGTATTTTGAATATTAACAGAGGCAAAGCCCTCATTCTCGATATTGCCAACCTGCAACCCGATATTTGCATTTTTAATTTCAGCATAACTGAATTGGTTATCGTGACTTCCGGAGTAAAGAAATATTCCATTCCATTGATCAGGCACCTCTTGATAAACCGCCTCCAGACGATCAGCCTGAAACACCACCGGCTTTTCAGCATTACCATCAACCTGCATCTTTCCTTTGACATACAAACCTGTGCCGGCATGAAAAAAGACTCTTACTCCCGGATTAATTTTCAAGGTTGCATTTTTTTCTACCAGAACATTCTCATAAACTACATAGGGACGATGATCAGTCCACTCTGCATCTACAGAAATCGAACTTTTAATCAACTCAATATCTTGCCCCCAGGCGACCAGCTTCACATACTGTAGATTTGTATTGGTTAGAAACTCAATTGAATCTTTGACTATTATTGGCTGATTTTCACCAAGCGGATTAATCGTCACCTCAACAAAAACATAGATACTGTCTTTTGCAGGTACTTCAAGATCTTGTAATTCATCGGCTGAAATTCCGTTGATATTCAATCGAAAATCAGAATCAAGACCTCCAACCAACCTAATATCAGAAATTTTCACCGCTTGATCGTATGGATTGTAAACCTTGAGATGCTGAGTTGTCGAACCAACAGTCGTGAAGATGGTATCGAACATGACGGTATCAACCGAAAACTCGAGTTTAACATCCGTTGAAGTCGTATACTTCTCGTCCTCGCAGGAAACGAGATAGACCACGGCCATTAAGACTAGGAATATATAGGCAAAAGGTCTCAATAAGGTGTTTTAGGTTTAACGAGTTTTTTCTGCTGATAGTATGCTAAAGTACAAAATGATTTTCACAAATTTTAACATTTCAACACAATCAGTTCAACTCTCTAAAACAATTCATATTCAGCTAATACAGAAACCATCGCCATTCCTTCAGGCTCCACATTCTTTCTACTCCGTGTATAGCAAATATTTTCGCCTTATCTGCTTATAATTATCCAAATCTTTCCCCCACGACGCCTCTATTTCGGACCAATTAGCTCCCGAACGAATCATCTTCAAAACCTCATCCGTACCCGCTAAAAGATTGAACCATCTTGGTGAACTTAAAAAATCTGCCTCATTCTCAAATTTGTTATAATAATGGATAAAATACTCGAGCGTGAATTGACAAGCTAAAGTATCAGCTCTCAAGTCTTCGCCATAACAGACTTCACCCTCCTGCTTCGGATTTTTTGCCATTCCCGGAATACTCGTCGGTGTAAACTCAAACTCTCCCATATCTGGGCCCGGATACCCAATAACCTGAAAGGGGAAATAAGTTCCGCGCCCAATACTTACATTAGTAGCTTCGAAAAAACATAAAGATGGGTATAGCCGAATCGCACGATCATTTGGCAAATTCGGCGATGGCTTAATCGGTAGAGAATAAGACATATGATGCGTATAATTTGCAACAGGAATTACAGTTAAATTACACTTAACGTGATCTTTCAGCCAACCTTCGCCATTAACCATTTGAGCCAATTCGCCAAGCGTACAACCGTGAACGACAGGAATTGGATGCATTCCAACGAAAGATTGAAAATCAGGATTCAGTACCGGCCCGGCAACATAATCACCATTAGGGTTTGGTCGGTCAAAAACCAACAACGATATATTTTCCTCACCACAGGCTTCCATGACATAGTGCAACGTACTTAGGTAAGTATAAAAACGGACACCAACATCCTGAATATCAAAGACCATTAGATCCAGCCCTTTCATTTGTTCCGGGTTCGGCTTTTTATTGTCGCCATAAAGGGAAATGACAGGCAAACCAGTCTTCACGTCTTTTTGATCACTGACGTGTTCTCCTGCATCAGCATCTCCTCTGAAGCCATGTTCAGGACTAAAGATCTTTTCAACATCAACATTCCGGCTTAATAAAAAATCCAATAAATGCTCTTGTCCCACCCGGGAGGTCTGATTTACCACCAAGCCAACATGCTTTCCTTCTAGCAAGCTTAAATATTTCCCCGGCTGATCAGCTCCGCAAACAATTTCCTGAGCGCTCAATCTGGCTGCAAAACCAACGAAAAGCGCGAAAAACAACAAACTTCTCATATTTTTTCTTTAACCCACACGAATGTAATAATTCAGCTTTAATTCAATCTGATTTCCAACTATCAATTAAACTTTATTAATTTTGAAAGTGAAAACAGATAACTATGAGATACCTCAGCATTGCGCTA
>QKCF01000224.1 GCA_003246935.1 Sunxiuqinia sp.
GTAATCGCACTCTGTATGATTAAAGGATTTATGAACGGTGGAGTTTTAGACGCTTTACTCGGTGCAATGGATATTACCGGATTTTTAGGTAACGTACTCTCCTACGCAAGGCTTTTAGCTTTATGTTTAGCTACAGGTGGTCTTGCAATGGCTGTAAACATTATGGCTAAATTATTGGGAGACGCAGTTCCTGTTGTCGGCATTGTAATTGCAATAGTAATGCTTGTATTCGGTCACGCGTTCAACTTTGTAATGAACGGTCTTGGTTCATTCATTCACTCACTAAGATTACACTACGTAGAATTCTTTGGTCAATACTATGAAGGTGGAGGAAAGAGATTCTCACCATTCAAGGCTAAAAGAGAGTACACTTCAAACTAATCGATAAAATAACAAAAATAATATAAAATAAAAATGTTTCAGAACGAGGTGTTTATGATGGTATTCGAAAACCCATTATTTCTCGGAGCTATAGGTGCTGGTTTAGCAGTAGGTATCGCTGGTCTTGGTTCAGGTATCGGTGCAGGTATCACTGGTGCTAGCGGTGCTGGTGTTGTGTGCTGGTGTTGTTGCAGAAGACCCTAACAAATTCGGTACTGCAATCGTATTCCAAGCATTACCTCAAACACAAGGTCTTTATGGTTTCCTTGTTGCAATCTTAATCTTATTCGTATTCAAAAGCGCTCCTGAATGGGCAATGCTCGCAGCAGGTATCGGTACTGGTTTAGCAGGTTTATCCGCAATCGGTCAGGGTATCGCTTCAGCTGCTGGTTTAGGTGCTGTTGCAGAAGACGATGGAATCTTCGGTAAAGCAATGGTCTTCTCCGTTCTTCCAGAAACCCAGGCAATCTACGGTTTGTTAGTTGCTATCCTTCTCTTAGTTGGAGTATTCGCAAGCCCTGGTGTCACAACAATCTCTTGGTGCTGGTTTAGCAGTTGGTTTCGCTGGTCTTTCAGGTATTGGTCAGGGTATCACTGCAGCAGGCGCAATTGGTGCTACTGCTAGAGACCCAGATGCAATGGGTAAAGGTTTAGTTTTAGCAGTTATGCCGGAAACCTTCGCTATCTTCGGTTTATTGATAGCTATCTTAATCATGCTCGGTATCATGTTCTAATTTAAGAACTGAACGAAGCCCTAAGTTTCAATATTTAAATCCAATTCCGAAGGTGTTACGATGGGAGCGGAAAAGATAACATCCAAAATTATGGAAGATGCTAAATTGCAAGCTCAAGCAATTGTAGCAGAAGCTCAAAAAGAAAAAGAAGCAGTATTAGCACAAGCTCATGAAGAAGCTGAAAAGAAAAAGCAAGCGATCCTTAAAAAAGGAGAAAAAGATGCTGAAATGACCAAAAACAGAATTTTGGCTGAAGCAAGACTCGCTGCTAAGAAAAATTCACTTGAAGAAAGAGAAAAAACAATCGCAAAGGCTATCCAAAAATTAGAGGAAGATTTAGTAAAATTACCTCAAAAAGAAGAATACAAGGATACCTTGTTAAAAATGATCATCACTGGTGTTTACTCAGTTGGTGGCGGCGAATTAGAATTACAGCTCAACAAAAACGACTGGAAATTGATTGACGATTCCACGTTATGGGCTCTTGAAAAAGAAATGGAAGACAGGCTCAAAAAAGTTACCGTTTTGAAAAAAGGTGAATCATTACCTATTATCGGCGGTTGCGTTGTAAAAACTGCAGACAAAACAAAAGTATCCGACAACAGCCTTGAAGCAACATTTGAAAGAAATTTGGATGCAATAAGAGCTAAAATTGCTGAAATGTTGTTCTAAGGTGATTTAAATGGATGCTTTAACACAGTTAATGGAAATAGCAGGGATGCCTACCGATATATTCATGACATTATTGGTACTTGCAGGTATTGCCATATTCCTGGTCATTATGATCTTCTTGATAAGATACTTGGCTGAAACTGCTCCATTCGCTTACGTTAACGCAAGAGTAAGAAGCATGGAGTCAAGACTTCTTAAAGATCATAAAATGAACGAATTAATCGAAGCTTCAGGAGCTACCGAATTAATCGGGTTTTTGGAAGATACCGACTATGGACCATATTTGTCTGAAGTATTGGGTCAGAGTGAAGATCCGGTAATCGTTGAAAAAGCGCTTGATATTCACTTAGCACACGTATACAAAACACTTGCAAACATCTCACCCGATGCAGCGAGAAAAATATTAAAATTGCTCGAAAAGAAATTCGATGTTAAAAACATCAAAACACTTTTAAGGGCAAAATACGTTGGGCTCGATGCTGAAGAAACTTTCAAATTATTAATTCCACTCGGAACAATTTCAGAAGCTAAATTAAGAGAATTATCTGAAACTAAAACCGTTGAAGAGATAGTAAACGCTTTAGAAGGAACTGGATTTAGTTCAATCCTTTCAGAAGCTTTAACCGATTATGAAAATACCGGTAAATTGACTGCTCTTGAAATGACTTTAGACAAATCAATCCTTGAAAGCCTCTGGAAAAACGTAAGTGTTGACGGTACCGAAAAAGACTTGTTCAAAGAATTTATCGGAACAATGATCGACATTGAAAACTTAAAATTAATCTTAAAAGGAAAAGCTGACGGTTTATCATCCGAAGTTATTTCAAACTATACTACAAGCAAAGGATACGAACTTGCTGCATGGAAATTAAAAGAACTTGCTGACGTAGAATCAATCGAAGGAGTTATCAGCTCACTTGAAGGTACAAAATACGCTTCAATTGTAAACGAAAACCTCGAAGAGTTTGAAAAAGTAAGATCTATATATGTATTTGAGAAAGCTCTCGACAACTACCTCGTTAAAATGGGTAAAAAATTATCATTAAGACAGCCATTTGGAATAGGCCCAATTATTGGACTTATTACTTCAAAAGAACTTGAAATAAAGAACTTGAAAGTTATTATTAAAGGTAAAATTGAAGGAATGTCTGCTAGTGAAATTAGAGAGATTCTAGTATCCTAAAAACGATTGTAAAGTGATATTATGAGAATCGGTGTAGTTGGAGATCCTGATGTAGTAGTTGGATTTAGACTTGCTGGACTTACTGATGTCTACGAAGTTAAATCATCTGAACAAGCTGCAAAAGCGATTGAAGAGTTGGACAACAACGCTGAAATAGGATTAATTATTACTACCGAAAGAATCGGCGAAGGAATCAGAGAAACTATTGCTAATGCAAACAAAGTTATCGTTGAAGTTCCGGACAAAAACGGTCCTATCGTTAGAGAAAAAGATCCTGTAAAAATATTAGTAAGAAACGCAGTTGGTATCGAAATTAAGTAATTCTGAGGTGAAAATATGGTCGTCGGTAAAATTATTAAAATATCCGGTCCGGTTGTTGTTGCCGAAGGCATGAAAGGTTCCCAGATGTACGAAGTGGTTAAAGTAGGTAACGAAGGATTAACCGGGGAAATCATTCAGTTAACTGAAGACGAAGCTATTATTCAGGTTTACGAAGAAACGGCAGGTATGAAACCAGGAGAACCAGTTAATGGAACAGGTGCTCCTTTATCCGTAGAACTCGGACCTGGTATGCTTAAAGCAATGTACGATGGTATCCAAAGACCATTAAATGCAATTGAAGATGCTACAAACTCAATTTACATTCCAAGAGGGGTAAACGTACCTTCACTCCCAAGAGATGTAAAATGGGACTTCGTACCATCCGTAAAAGTTGGCGATGAAGTTTTAGCTGGTGACATCATCGGTACAGTTCAGGAAACTGCTTCAATCGTTCACAAAATCTTAATTCCTGTAGGAATTAACGGTAAAATCAAAGAAATTAAATCAGGAAGCTTCACTGTTGAAGAAACAGTTGTTGTTGTTGAAACTGAAAAAGGCGACAAAGCCGTAACAATGATGCAAAAATGGCCTGTAAGAAAGCCAAGACCATCAAAAGTAAAATTACCTCCTGTAATCCCATTACTTACCGGGCAAAGAGTTGAAGATACATTCTTCGGTCTTGCAAAAGGTGGTGCTTCAGCAATTCCAGGTCCATTCGGAAGTGGTAAAACTGTTACACAACACCAGCTCGCTAAATGGTCCGACGTGGATGTCGTAGTTTACATCGGTTGTGGAGAAAGAGGTAACGAGATGACTGAGGTTATCGAAGAGTTCCCACACTTAGATGACATCAA
>QKCF01000301.1 GCA_003246935.1 Sunxiuqinia sp.
CGATGAGCGGGAAGGGACCTTTTTATTTGCCTGAAAGTGATATTGATTTCTCTTCGATAAAAAGTGGTTTTACCAATGCATTGCATATGCACCAGCCAATTATTCCAGCTGGCGGTGAAAATATTGAAACTGCGCCTGCTATAAGCAACTTAAAGCACATGATGGATAATCTGCACGTTCATGGAAATCATGATGCTCCGGTATTTTTACAATGTTACAAACGTATGGGCGATTTTATTCCTGAGTTAGTAAACGAAGGGAAAAGTCCACGTATAATGCTTGATTATTCGGGCTGTTTACTTCATGGATTAATAGACATGGGGGCAGAGGATGTTGTCGATAATCTGAAGAAGATTACTTGTGATCCGAACTATCGAAAATGTGTTGAATGGCTGGGAACCGGCTGGGGGCATCCAGTAGCTCCATCAACTCCGGTTCAGGATTTTCGACTGCATGTAAGAGCATGGCAGCACCATTTTGCTGCAATTTTTGGTTTGGAGGCTTTGAGCCGTGTTAGGGGCTTCTCTCCTTCAGAAATGGCTTTGCCGAATCATCCGGATGTGTTCTACGAATTTGTCAAGACTTTGAAGGATTGCGGTTACAAATGGGTGATGGTGCAAGAGCATACCGTTGAACAAGTTGGTAACGGTTACGGAATTAGTCAGCCGCACATTCCACATAAACTGGTGGCCACAAACTCTGCCGGACAAACAGAATCCATCATTGCTATTATTAAAACACAGGGTAGTGATACAAAGTTGGTGGCACAAATGCAGCCATACGGAGAGGCTCGTGGTTTAGGCCGTATTGATTTGGCGGGTAAAAGTATTCCACAGGTTTCTACTCAAATTGCAGATGGTGAAAACGGAGGGGTTATGATGAATGAGTTTCCCGGAAACTATATGCAAGCAATGCGTGATGCATCGGGCGGACAAACGCCAGCTCTAAATACAACCGAATATTTGGAATATCTTGAGTCAATCGGATTAACCATAGGTGATTATCCTGAAATTCAACCCATCATGCAACACCGGATTTGGGAAAAATTTAAACCGGGTGAAGGGGCTGAAAAATTGAACAAACAAATTCAGGAATTAAAACAGCAAGATGATCGTTTCAACATGGAGGGAGGCTCATGGACAAATAATTTGTCATGGGTAAAAGGTTATGAAGATGTTCTTGGGCCAATGGAAGAAGCCAGTGTGTTATTTTCTGAAAAGGTGTTTAAAGCCGGAGTATCATCTTCTGAAGATCGTTATCGCAATGCGTTGTTCTATTTACTTTGCAGCCAAACATCTTGTTATCGATATTGGGGGTCTGGTATATGGACTGATTATGGTCGTGAACTTTGCCGGCGAACCATGGATATTAAACATGATTTTTAATTGGAAATAGAGCCTTTTACAGGCACAAAATAGTGAAGCCTTCTGTCTGACAGAGGGCTTCTTTGTTAGTAATCCAATTTAGAACTGGAAATTATAACCATGATTAAGGAATTTGCGTTTCAAAATCTAGTTGGTTGATTTTGGGAGTCAGAGTAGAAAAAAGCGAATAATCATGAGTGAACAACGAATTTATCATGCTTTAGGTTTGCATTTGCATCAACCTCCCGGGAATATGTTGGAAGTATTAAAGAACGCCGATTATGAGGCTGTCGGGATAATTCATGCTTATGATAGGATATCCCGATATGCTATGGATTTTAAGGATGCAAAATTTCATGTTGGAATGAGCGGAGTCCTTTTAGATCAACTCAGAGACCCGGATGTAGTAGAAGCTTATGCTCCGCACCTGGACATAAATGCGATGCTGGAACGGTATCGCAAAGCTGAAAATATTGAGTTGATAGGGATGGGGCATTTTCATCCGGTATTTCCGTTGATCCCTAAAAAAGATTGGGAAGAACAACTAACGATAGGAAGGGAAAAAATAAAACAAGTATTTGGACGTAAACCATTGGGCTTTTGGCCTTCTGAAATGGCTTTTACCATGGAAATGATTCCTGCCATTGTTAAGGCTGGGTATAAATATCTTGTAGTTGACTCCTATCACTTGAGGCCATGTAAGGTTGATGCTTCTTCAGGGCGGGCGGATGTGCTGTCAGCTTACGTGGCAGAATATGATGGAGTAAAGATTGATGTTATTCCTCGTAACCGTGATGTCTCAAATGCTCAGGAATCTGGAATGGATGCAACTTGGTTCCGTAATGAAGTATTGCGTAAAGTGAGGGAGAATCCAAACCAGGATAAACCAAGAATGGTTTGTACCTGGTCCGATGGTGAAAATGGCGGATGGTTTCGACAAATGCATGAACCTTCAGGCTTTTGGGGACATTTCTTTGCTCCTTTCATGGAACAGGTTCGTTCAGGCGGCGAAATAACACCCGTAAAAATATCGAAATACCTTGAAATGTATCCACCCGTCGATAAAACGGATATTCAGACTGGGGCATGGAATGTTGCATCGACAAGTGGATCGGATTTTTCGCAATGGAACGGATCGTCTGTGCAAAAGCAAGGGGTCAGTGAGATTGCCACCGTGAGCGATTTGTATTGGACGTTGAAACCAACAGTTGACGATAGACACGAGGAGCAGTTAACGGAAAAATTGCAGGAGGCCCGTGATCTGATTCTTGAATCTGAAACAAGTTGCTTTTTGTTTTGGGGGGACGATTGGGTTCCTCGTCTTTATGAACGTACAGAACCAGCCCGTGCGATCCTGACGGAAATTTCAAAAGAATTGTCGTAAATCAAAGAACTGTGGCAAACGTATCGCATGCTGTCGGGTTGAATATTCCAACCTTATGGAAATTTATTAGAATTAATGAGTCAGCAGCAATGGGAGGCAAAGCAAATCTCTAAATTGAAAAGAAGAGGATCTTTTTATGAATTGAAGAGGGATGGTCCGCGTTCATTGGGGTGTTTCTCTTTTTTGTATTATTTTCATTATTTTCAAGAGCGAAAATATTAATGTTGAATTTAGTTGAATAATAATATGGAACGAATTATTGATAACCCAGACGAGAGAACCTGGGGCATGCTTTGCCACTTATCCGCATTAGCCGGATTTATTATCCCGTTCGGAAATATTATCGGACCGCTGGTTGTTTACAGCCTTAAACGGCAGGAATACGATTTTGTGGAAGACCAGGGGAAAGAATCGCTGAACTTTCAGATTACGATGACTATCGCCTTGGTGGTGTCGGCGATTTTGATAGTCATCGTGGTCGGCTTGCTGTTGTTAGGTATTGTTTTGGTTATCTCGCTTGTCTTTACCGTAATTGGTGCAGTTAAGGCTTCACAAGGTGAATTTTATCACTATCCGTTAAGTATCCGGTTTTTGAAATAGACTTCAGTTTTAAGCAAATATTAGCATGACTGGTCTTTCTGTAGCTATGGCTCTTGAAGACCAGTCATTTTTGTTTATTTTTGCAGCCTCACAATAAGATCTGCCTGCTGATGCAGAGCGTAAATTTTGAATAAAATGGCACAGAAACCTTCAATCCCAAAAGGGACAAGAGATTTTTCACCGGTTGAAATGGCTCGCCGGAATTATATTTTCGATACCGTGAAGTCGGTATTTCAACTGTACGGTTTTCAACCGATTGAAACTCCGGCAATGGAGAATCTTTCAACCTTAATGGGGAAATATGGTGAAGAAGGTGATAAGTTGTTGTTTAAGATTTTGAACTCCGGCGACTTTGCATCCAAAGCAAATGAAACTGATTTGATTGCACGCAACAGCATTAAGTTGACGAACCAGATTACGGAAAAAGGTTTGCGTTACGATTTAACAGTGCCGTTTGCACGTTTTGTGGTTCAGTACCGCAACGATATTTCTTTCCCCTTTAAGCGGTATCAAATTCAGCCGGTATGGCGGGCCGACCGTCCTCAGAAAGGTCGTTACCGCGAGTTTTACCAGTGCGATGTGGATATTGTTGGCAGTGATTCGTTGCTGAACGAGTTTGAACTGGTGCAGATCATCAGCGATGTATTTACGCGTTTGCAGGTGAATACCATCGTAAAAATTAATAACCGTAAAATTTTGGCAGGTATTGCCGAGTCGATTGGGGAAGCTGATCGTATTGTGGACATCACTGTCGCCATTGATAAGCTGGATAAAATTGGGTTGGAGAAGGTGAACGACGAATTGCTGGAAAAAGGCGTATCGCAAGATGCGGTTGACAAGTTGCAGCCAATTTTGAAGTTAGCCGGATCAACCGAAGAGAAGTTGAATAGCATTGAAGAAGTTATTGGTGGTACCGAAGTCGGTAAAAAGGGTATTGAAGAAGTTCGTACTTTCTTCAATTACATCGATTCGGTCAAGTTGAATACCGAAGTTGAGTTGGATTTAACGCTGGCTCGCGGTTTGAATTATTATACCGGTGCAATCTTTGAAGTGAAAGCAAAAGATGTGCAAATCGGCAGTATTTGTGGAGGCGGTCGTTACGATGACCTGACCGGTATTTTTGGTATGCCTGGCGTATCTGGAGTTGGCGTTTCTTTTGGTGCCGACCGCATTTACGACGT
>QKCF01000041.1 GCA_003246935.1 Sunxiuqinia sp.
TGGAAACAGTGTTGCAATCGTATTAAACAGCGAAGCTGAAATGATCGAATTGATCAACGAATACGCTCCGGAACACTTAATTATTTCAATGAATGACTATCTGCGGGTAGCAGAGCAAATCACCAATGCGGGATCGGTTTTCCTGGGTAACTATACACCCGAAAGTGCGGGCGACTACGCTTCAGGAACAAACCACACCTTACCTACCAATGGCTGGGCCCGCTCGTTCAGTGGTGTTAACCTCGACAGCTTCACCAAGAAAATTACTTTCCAGGAAATCTCGAAAGAAGGAATTCAAAAGCTTGGTCCTGTGATTGAGGTTATGGCCGCAGCCGAACAACTGGATGCTCACAAAAATGCCGTAACACTGCGGCTAAAAGACTTGAAATAACACATCACTTACCCCAATTTCGAACAAAATGAACTTAGATAAACTTTTACGCAACAATATACGCAACCTGAAACCCTACTCATCGGCAAGAGATGAGTTCTCGGGTGAAGCGATGGTTTTTCTGGATGCAAACGAAAACCCGTTCAACGCTCCATACAACCGCTATCCCGATCCGCTGCAACGCGAACTGAAAGACAAAATCGCAGTAATCAAAAAATGTAAAGCAAAGCAAATCTTCCTGGGAAACGGAAGCGACGAACCCATTGATTTGCTTTTCCGCGCTTTTTGCGAGCCGGGGAACGACAATATCGTTTCAATCGATCCAACTTACGGAATGTACCAGGTTGCTGCCGACATCAACAACATCGAGGTTCGCAAAATTAAGTTGAAAGAAGACTACAGCTTCTCAGCCAAAGAATTGCTGGATGCCGCTGACGAAAAGACCAAACTGGCTTTCGTTTGCTCCCCCAACAATCCGACTGCAAACCTGATGGACAAAGCTGAAATGCTTCAACTGATTGAAAACTTCAACGGCTTGGTTGTTGTCGACGAAGCTTACATTGACTTTGCACCGGGAGCAAGTTTGCTGGCAGAACTGGACAAATACCCAAACCTGGTTATTCTGCAAACTTTTTCCAAAGCATGGGGAATGGCCGGTATCCGCTTAGGAATGGCTTTCGCTTCGCCTGAAATCATCCGCATCTTCAACAAAATCAAATACCCATACAACATTAATATCTTAACCCAGAAAAAAGCATTGGAGCTGGTTCAACAGGAAGCTGACAAAAATGCCTGGGTTGAATTATTGATTTCGGAACGCAGCAAATTGGTCGAACTACTAAAAGCATTTCCTTTTGTTGTCAAAATATATCCTTCAGATGCCAACTTCTTACTTGTAAAAATGTACGACGCAAGAGGCATTTATGATTATCTGGTAGAAAACGGAATCATTGTGCGCGACCGTTCTAAAGTATTATTGTGCGACGACAGCTTGCGCATCACTGTTGGATCACCTGAAGAAAACGAAATTTTAATCGAGAAATTAAATGAATTGATCTAGGATAGGGCTTCAACCTTAATCCTACTCAGCATTGGAAACAAAACAGAACATGAAGAAAGCACTTTTCATCGACCGGGATGGTACCTTGATCATCGAGCCAGCGGACGAACAAATTGATTCGCTGGAAAAACTGGAGTTTCTTCCCAAGGTTTTTCGCAACATGCATTTCATTGCCAAAAACCTGAGTTATGAACTTGTGATGGTTACCAATCAAGATGGTTTGGGAACAGATTCATTCCCGGAAGACACCTTCTGGCCGGCACACAATAAAATGCTGAAAGCTCTCGAAAACGAAGGAGTAACATTTGATGACATCCTTGTTGACAGACATTTTCCGCATGACAACGCCCCTACCCGCAAACCGGGTACAGGAATGATGGGGAAATATATGGATGGCAGTTACGACCTTGCAAACAGCTTTGTTATTGGCGACCGTTTGACTGACATCATGCTTGCGAAGAATCTTGGCACTAAAGGAATTCTACTTAACGATGGCTCTCTGGTTGATGAGATGAAGGCTCAAGGGCTGGAAGAGTACTGTGCTTTGATCACCAACGATTGGGATGATATTTATGCCAAAGTTGCGGCTCCTGAGCGTACTGCGAAAGTAGAGCGCAACACTAAGGAGACCAAAATACTTGTTGAACTTAACCTGGATGGAAACGGCAAAGGAAACATTAGCACAGGCTTAGGTTTCTTCGACCATATGCTGGATCAAATTGCTCGCCACGCCGGTGTTAATTTGACGATTAAAGTAGATGGTGACCTGAATGTCGACGAACATCACACCATTGAGGATACAGGCCTTGCTTTGGGTGAAGCATTTAAGCTGGCCTTAGGTGATAAACGTGGTGTTGAACGTTATGGCTATTGCTTGCCAATGGACGATTGCCTGGCACAAGCGGCTATCGACTTTGGGGGTCGCCCGTGGATTGTTTGGGATGCCCAGTTTAAACGTGAAAAAGTAGGCGACATGCCAACAGAAATGTTTTTCCACTTTTTCAAATCATTTTCCGACACTTCACTTTCAAACCTGAACATTAAAGCTGAAGGAGACAACGAACATCATAAGATTGAGGGCATTTTTAAAGCACTGGCACGTGCAATTAAAATGGCAATTAAGAAAGATGTGTTTAACTTTGAGCTTCCTTCTACAAAAGGCACCCTTTAAACAGAAGGACTAAAAAAACCAAGAATCCCTAAGGACAAAAAAATGAAAAGTTTAAAACAGATCCGTGAGAAAAAGAACACAGCTATTCTTTTGATTCACTGCCCCGATAAACAAGGAATATTGGCTACAGTAACCGAATTCCTGAACGAAAACAACGGTAATATCATTTACCTGGACCAATATGTTGACCGGGTAGAAAAGATTTTTTACATGCGGGTTGAATGGGAACTGGAAGGCTTTGCCATCCCTGCTGACAAAATCAAAGAATATTTCGACACACTGATTGCATCGAAATTGGAGATGGATTACTCAGTCCACTTCTCTAAAAAAATGCCTCGCATGGCTATTTTCGTTTCAAAAATGTCACACTGCTTGTTCGACATTCTTTCGCGCTACACCGCCGGCGAATGGGATGTTGAAATTCCATTGATTATAAGTAACCACAAAGATTTGGAACCTGTCGCTCAACGCTTCGACATCCCGTTCCAATATATCCCGGTTACCAAAGACAACAAAGCGGAGCAGGAAGCGCTGGAAATGGAACTGCTTACGAAATACAAGATCGATTTTATTGTTTTGGCCCGGTATATGCAGGTTCTTTCTCCTGAATTTGTCAGCAAATACCCGAACAAAATCATCAATATCCACCACTCGTTCTTACCTGCTTTTGCCGGG
>QKCF01000050.1 GCA_003246935.1 Sunxiuqinia sp.
TATGTGGACATTGCAGGAATGATCTGGAGCTACCCACTCGACGAAGTGGAATGGTACATTAAACGATTGGTTCAGGCTGGTTTTGAAAAAAGAATCATCTACGGAACTGACTTTATGATGTGGCCGAGATTATTTGAGACTTCAATGGGCGTGATTGAGCATGCGCAATTCCTTTCAGAAGAACAGAAGCGTGATATTCTTTTCAACAATGCAGTCCGGTTTTTCAAATTGAACAAAGATGATTTTGACTGGCCGGAAGTAAAGTAAATAATTTAGAATTAGCTAAGTCTGAAAATTTGATATCCGAATGAGGTGCGAATCTGGTTCGGCCCAGTGTTTCGCACCCTTATCTGAACGTTTGAAATCGAATAATTGAGTTCGAGAAAATAGATTAATGTGCAGTATGATAGGTTTTTGTATTGCGTTGAAGAGTATTGTGTATTTTGGTATTTAACAGAGCTGGAATGATTAAAAATAAATTGATAAAGTTTATTCTAACCATTGTAATTGGGTTTGTATTGTCGAATATGAGCGCGTATTCCAATTCTATTGCAATACCAACTTCGGCTCAAAAAATCGAATTTACGGCAGAAGTAAACGAGGAAGTATGGCGGGAAGCGATACCTGTTACTCTTACAATGCATAAACCAGTTTACGGTAAGCAACCGAGTGAAAAATCGGATGTGCGATTGCTCTATAATTCAGAGTACTTGTGGGTCTTTGCGAAACTGTATTACAAAAATCCTGAGACTATCATCTCAACAAGTAAAAAGCGGGATGAGGAATCGAAAAGTTCAGATGCCTTCGGAATAATCTTAGATACCTATAACGATAACGAGAGCGCGATGGCTTTTTTTACTTCTCCTTCGGGACAGCGTATTGATTATACGGTAGCAAATGATGCCAATTCTTCAATCGGGAGTTCCAGTTCGGGTGCTGTAAACTATAACTGGAACACCTTTTGGGATGTTCGATCGAAGGTCGTGGGCAATTGTTGGTACGTAACCATGCGTATCCCGTTTTCAAGTTTACGTTTTCAGTCAGTCGGAGATGAAACAGAAATGGGATTGATTGTAAACAGATGCATCAGCTATTGCAATGAGGTAAACACATTTCCGGACATTGACCCTCAATATGGTATTTATGCTCCGATAAAACCGTCGCAGGCAAAGACTGTTCAACTAAAGAATGTTGAATCGTCAAAACCACTTCTTGTAAGTCCTTATGTTTTAACTGGATTAAGCCAAATTCATGAATTAAACAGTTTAGGGACTAAGTATGATTTAAACAAAGATCCCAAACTAACCGGCGGACTCGATCTTAAATATAATCTGAACAGCAATCTCACGCTTGATGCAACGGTAAATACCGATTTTGCACAGGCTGAGGCAGATGACGAGTTGGTAAATATTACCCGTTATTCACTGTATTTGCCTGATAAACGTCAGTTTTTCCAGGAACGTTCAAGCATTTTTCAATTTTCGCTTGGAGGTTATCAGGAGTTGTTTTACAGCCGTCGGATTGGATTGGCTAATGGACAGCCAGTTACCATTTACGGTGGTGGACGGCTAACTGGTCGGATAGGAAAATGGGACGTGGGAGTATTAAATATGCAAACCAAGGAATTTGACATCACTCCATCGGAGAATTTTGGTGTTTACCGGGTTCGCCGCCAGGTATTAAATCCAAATTCATATGTTGGGGCAATCGGAACGACCCGCTTGGGGGCTGATGGTTCAAAAAGTGTTGCTTACGGACTCGATGCGGTTATCAAATTATTCGGGGACGACTATTTTGAAGGCCGATTGGCTCAGAATACCGATGCAGACGGGCATCTAAAAATCAATAATAACGATTTGACTTTTGCCAGCCTGAAATGGGAAAGAAGGCGGGATGTCGGATTTGCTTATGATATGATTTATAATTATTCGGGAACCGGCTTTAATCCGAGTGTTGGATTTATGTCAAAATTAGGTGTACAGGGCTACTATCTAAAAACACAATACGGCTGGTTGTTCGGTGAGAAATCACCCCTGTACAATTTCAAATTCTTATTGACCGGTACTTATAATAAGTATATCAACACCAACAAAGTAGAATCAGCATTCTGGTATCCCGGAATTAGTATGATGACTAAAAGCGGCTGGAGCTTGAGTTCGTACCTGTTTAACATGTATGACGGCATTAGTGTTGATTTCTATTTAAGTCCGACCGTTTATGTCCCTTCCGGTAATTATCAGTATTTGTCGAGCTTTAACGTCCTGTCAACACCTTTGTCAAAACCGGTTTCTTGCAGTTTAACCGCATCTGTTGGTGGATATTATGATGGAAACAGGCTTTCGCTAACCCTGGAGCCGGTGTTCAATGTGTCCTCATCATTACAGCTTTCAACGTCTTATGGTTATAATAAGCTCACGTTTGGTGCACGAAATCAGGAATTCATAAGTCACCTTGCTAAACTGAAGGCCATGGTCATGGTGAGTACCAAACTCTCTGTTAGCTCCTTTTTACAGTACAACAGTGTAAGTCATGCAATAAGTGGCAATTTCCGGTTCCGGTATAATCCAAGTGAAGGACGAGATTTATACATCGTGTATAACGAATCTCGCCCGGATAATAAATTCGATTTTAGTCAAACCGAGCCGATTTCATTCTTTAGCCGGATGATACTCGTTAAGTATGTACACACCTTTAAATTATGATTGATATTTTTAGTAGATAACCTTAATCCAATGAAAATGAAAACGAACAAACTTTTACTTTTGATCCTGGCGGTCGTTTTTTCCATGGGTACCTATGCCCAGGAGCTTTCCAATTTCATGAATCGTAAACCCATCATTTCACCTGAAATTGGTGAGACGGAAGTTACGTTCAGAATAATGGCCCCGGCTGCCGATACCGTAAAGATCAACGGTGGTTTCACACCTACAGTAAAAATGAAAACTCCATTTGGTGAAATGGATGTTCCAAGCAGTGTAAATCTTACGAAGGATGAAACCGGGCTTTGGACCATTACCATGCCACTTCCTGATCCAGAGCTTTATACCTACAGCTTCGTTGTTGATGGGGTTACAGTGAACGATCCCTCCAACATTTTTATGCAGCGCGATGGCACTCGCTATTTGAGCGTTTTGCTGGTTCCGGGTGAGAAAACTGAGAACTACTTCGAGGCCAACAAACGCGGCGACCTGCATCAGGTTTGGTACGAATCAAAAACTCTTGGATTAAATCGTCGACTGTTTGTTTATACACCTTACGGATATGAAAGCAGTAATGAAAGCTATCCTGTGCTGGAGTACGATGGGGCGCACCCGTCAGATTCTGGATAACCTGATTGAAAAAGGCCTTGCCGTTCCTATGATTTGCGTGATGCCCAACGGTAATCCAAATCAAATGGCAGCAAAACCAACGCAACTGCCTGAAAGCGAGTTGGATTTTAGAGATCCTTCGAACAGAAATCTGTATGTAAACAGTCTGGAGAAAGATATCGTGCCTTATATCGAAAAGAATTACAGGGTCATTGCCGATCCTGACCACCGTGCTATTTCAGGCCTTTCAATGGGAGGAGGACATACCATCGCTGCAGCTAACGAGTATCCGGGAACCTTTCAGTATATCTGTCCTTTGAGCATGGGCTTGTGGGGAGAACAACCTGATATTGATGAAAAGCTGCAAGGGCTCAAAAATGCCGGATACAAGCTATATTGGTTGGCTTGCGGTAAATCTGATTTTGTTTGGGAAAGCGCCAAAAAACTGGATGCCAAATTAACAGAAAACGGATTGGAGCATACCTTTTTTGTTACGGAAGGAGGGCATACCTGGGCCAACTGGAGAGTGTACTTAAATACGTTTGCTCCTCTCTTATTTAAATAACCGATGGCGATTTTATTCGTCTGAACCGAATTTGTTAAGGCTGGAAATTGCTGGACTAAATAAAATAGATCAAGTAGTCATGTAAGAACCAGTTATATAACATATTGGGAATATTAGATAAAAAAATTACATTGTGTCAATAAGACGTAAAATCCTAAATAACGAATAAAGCTTATGGGAAATCAATTAAAAAAGGTAGGGCTGTTTTCAACAGCTTGCCTCGTTAGTTTAGCTAGCATGGTGGGATGTAATTCACAAGCCCAACAACCAAACAATGAAGAAGTAATCATGAGTACAATTTCAAAAATGACATTGGACCAAAAAGCAGAGGTGCTTATTGGTACCGGGATGTTCATGGACTTGCCAGATTCGATTAAGAAGAAATTCGGTGGAGGTGAAGAGAACGCGTTGGGGCCTGATTACAAGTCGATGGTCGATAACATTCGCACTTATTTGCCAGGTGCTGCAGGCAATTCTTCGGAATTTCCGCAGATTGACATTACTTCACAGGTTTTAACGGATGGGCCTGCAGGTTTGCGTATTCAACCTGAACGCAAGGGTGAAGAGCGAACTTATTATTGTACAGCGTTTCCGATTGCCACAGTGCTGGCATCAAGTTGGGATACCGATTTAGTGTACAAAGTGGGGGAAGCAATGGGTAACGAAGTTTTGGAATACGGTTCCGATGTTTTGTTGGCTCCTGGTATGAATATTCAACGCGACCCTTTGTGTGGCCGTAATTTCGAATATTATTCAGAAGATCCCCTTGTAACCGGTAAAATGGCTGCTGCAATGGTTAAAGGGATTCAATCCAATGGTGTCGGTACTTCCATAAAGCACTTTGTTGCTAATAACCAGGAAACAAACCGTATGTCGGTCAATACCATCGTTAGCCAGCGTGCCTTGCGTGAAATCTATCTAAAAGGCTTTGAAATCGCTGTTAAAGAAGCTCAGCCCTGGACGGTGATGTCGTCATATAACAAACTGAATGGTGTTTATACTTCAGAGAGCCATGGCTTGCTGACGGATGTTTTACGCAACGATTGGGGCTTCAAAGGTTACGTGATGACCGACTGGGGTGGCGGTAGCAATGTGGTTGCCCAAATGAAAGCCGGCAACGATATGATCCAACCAGGGAAACCCGAGCAAGTTCAGGAATTGATCAGTGCTGTTAATCAGGAGTCGATCTCGGAGTCCGTCTTGGACCAAAATCTGAGCCGGATTTTTAACATTATGCAGGAAACTCCTCGCTATAAAGGATATGCCTATTCTTCAAATCCTGATTTGAAAGCTCATGCTGAAGTTACCCG
>QKCF01000159.1 GCA_003246935.1 Sunxiuqinia sp.
TGAACCTAAAACTTCGATGTTTTTGTGCATGTACAATTTTTTCAACTCGTCGCGAGCTGGTCCCAAATATTTACGTGGGTCGAATTCGCCTGCTTTTGTAGCCATTACTTTACGAACGGCAGCAGTCATTGCTAAACGGCCGTCAGAGTCGATGTTGATTTTACATACAGCTGATTTCGCAGCTTTACGCAATTGCTCTTCAGGGATACCAACAGCTGCAGCGATCTCTCCGCCAAATTCGTTGATTTCGTTTACATATTCCATTGGTACAGAAGACGCACCGTGCAATACGATTGGGAAGCCAGGAATACGTTTTTCAATTTCTTCCAGGATTTCGAATTTCAATGGTGGTGGAACCAATACGCCATCTGCGTTTTTAGTACACTGTGCAGGAGTGAATTTGTGCGCTCCGTGAGAAGTACCGATTGAGATTGCCAATGAATCTACACCAGTACGTTTTACGAAATCTTCTACTTCAGATGGTTTTGTATAAGTTGAGTGTTCTGCAACTACATCGTCTTCAACACCAGCCAATACACCCAATTCACCTTCAACAGTTACACCGTGAGCGTGAGCGTATTCAACAACTTTTTTAGTTTTCTTCGTATGGGTGATGAGAACCATCGATCATTACTGAAGAAAAACCGTTGTCGATACAATCTTTACACAATTCGAAAGTATCGCCGTGGTCTAAGTGGAGAACTACTGGAATTTCGTAACCCAGTTCAGCGGCGTATTCAACAGCGCCACGAGCCATGTTGCGCAGTAAAGTACCGTTTGCATATTTACGTGCACCTGAAGACACCTGAAGGATTACAGGAGATTTAGTATCAACGCATGCTTGGATGATTGCCTGAAGTTGCTCCAGGTTATTGAAGTTGTATGCAGGAATTGCATATCCGCCGTCAACAGCTTTTTTGAAAAGTTCTTTAGTGTTAACGAGCCCTAAGTCTTTATAACTTACTGCCATTTTGATGATAATTAGTTGATTAAATTACTTTTTTCTTGGTTTTTTGAGATTCCGAAAATCCGCTATCTGGAAAGTCATACGCCTTGTCCGTTACTCGGTTTTCTAAAACCGCAACAAGTTTAGTAAATATTTGAGCATTTGGTGGGGGATTGTGAAACCCTGCTTTCTCATTTTAAACTAAGCTTAACACATTTCAATGAACTTTTCTTGAACTTGATAGTTTTTTGTGTAGTTGTTTATTAAAATTCACTTCAACAATGGGAAAAATTTCAGATCACATTAAGCCAGGAGTTGTGACCGGCGCTGATTTACAGCTACTTTTCAAATTGGCAAAAGAAGGTCAGTTTGCAATGCCAGCTGTGAATGTTGTAAGCTCTAGTTCTGTGAACGCTGTATTGGAAGCTGCTAAAGTTGTCGATTCTCCGGTGATGATTCAATTTTCTAACGGCGGTGCTCAGTTTTATGCCGGTAAAGGTATGAAACTTGACGGACAGCAAGCTCAAATAGCCGGTGCTATTGCCGGTGCAAAATATGTACATCAGGTTGCCGAGTTGTACGGTGTTCGCGTGGTTTTACACACAGACCATGCCGCAAAAAAATTATTACCTTGGATTGACGGTCTGCTGGATGCGGGAGAAAAATTCTATGCAGAAACCGGAAAACCATTGTTCTCCTCTCACATGATTGACTTATCAGAAGAACCACTTGCAGAAAACATCGAGATCTGTAAGAAATATCTGGAGCGTATGGCGAAGATTGATATGACGCTTGAGATCGAACTTGGTGTAACCGGTGGGGAAGAAGATGGTGTTGACAACACAGACGTTGACAATGCATTGTTGTACACTCAACCTGAAGAAGTTTCTTTTGCTTACGAAGAGTTGAAGAAAATCAGTCCGAATTTCACAATTGCTGCATCATTTGGTAACGTGCATGGTGTTTACAAACCAGGTAATGTGAAATTGACTCCGAAAATTCTGGATGCATCTCAAAAATACATCGCTGATAAGTTTGGCTTGGCTGAAGCTAAACCTGTAAACTTTGTGTTCCACGGTGGTTCAGGTTCAACTCGTGACGAAATTCGTGAGGCTATTTCTTATGGTGTAATTAAAATGAATATCGATACGGATACACAGTGGTCGTATTGGGATGGTGTTCGTGCATATGAAGCTGCTAACCATGATTATTTGCAAGGCCAAATTGGTAACCCTGAAGGTGACGAAAAGCCGAACAAGAAATATTACGATCCTCGTGTTTGGATTCGCAAGGGGGAGGAAGCAACTATTGCTCGTTTGAAAGTCGCATTTGAAGACTTGAACTGCATCGGTAAAAACTAATCCGGTATAAAATATTTATTAAGAGCTCTCCGAGGTACGGAGGGCTTTTTTTGTTTCTGGTGGATAATTTTGCATTTTAGCAGCAAATTGCAACAAAATAACAAGAATAAATTTCAATTTAATTCCTGAAGAATGGCAGAGCAACGAAAAGGCGGAAGAGCAGAGTTTTCGAGTAAGTTTGGTGTAATCGCAGCAGCGGCAGGTTCAGCTGTTGGGTTGGGGAATATTTGGAAGTTTCCCTATATCACCGGAGTGTATGGAGGAGCGGCTTTCCTGTTTGTTTATCTTGGCTTTATCGCAGCTATTGGCTTGCCGGTCATGTTATCTGAATTGATAATTGGTCGCAAATCGCGTCGTAATGCGTTTGGTGCATTTAAAAAGTTAGCCCCAAACTCACTTTGGCGTTATGTCGGTATCATGGGGGTAGGTGCTGCTTTTATGATTCTGGCTTTCTATGGAGTTGTTGCTGGCTGGAGTGTTGAATATATGGTTGTGTCTGTATTAAATGGATTTAAGTCACAAACGCCCGACCAGCTGGGGACGATGTTCTCCGAGTTTATTGCTGCCCCTTTTAGACCGGTTGTTTATCAACTGGTTTTCATGTTTCTAACTGGGTTGATCGTAATGATTGGTATTAAAGACGGTATCGAAAAAAACGTGAAGATTATGATGCCCTTACTTGTTGTTATTATTTTGGTGCTGGATGTCCGGGCGATCACGTTACCTGGAGCAGGTGAAGGCTTGAAGTTTCTTTTTCATCCTGATTTCTCCAAGCTGACAGGCGAGGGGATTCTGAGTGCTTTAGGTCATGCTTTTTTCTCGCTAAGTTTGGGGATGGGAACCTTAATTACTTATGGTTCTTACATCGATAACAAGAATAACCTGATTAATACGGCTATAAATGTTACTGTTGCTGATACAGTCATTGCTGTTTTGGCGGGGATCGCTATTTTTCCTGCAGTTTTTGCGTTTGGCATCGAGGCAAGCAGTGGGCCAGGTTTGGTGTTTATTACACTTCCCAATGTGTTTCAGCAGATGCCGGGGGGATATATCTTCTCGATCTTATTCTTTTTGTTGCTTACAGTTGCTGCATTGACATCTTCAATTTCGATACTGGAAGTTGTTGTTGCCTATTTTCACGAAGAGTTGAAAATGAAGCGTAAGGTTGCAACCGTATTTGCGACTGTTATTATTTCGTTGTTGGGTGTTATTTGCTCCTTGTCGATGGGGATTTTTGATCACTACACCTTTTTTAATCTCAACTTTTTCGATCTTCTTGATTGGATTTCTGCTAATTTATTGCTGCCGTTGGGAGGTCTCTTTATTTCATTGTTTGTTGGCTGGGTGCTTGGACGTAAGAAAGTGCGTTCTGAAATTGAAAAGGGAGGCAGTATTTCCGAGATTATGCTTTCAATATTTTTATTCCTGGTTCGGTTTATTGCTCCAATTGCGATTGCAATTGTGTTCCTCAAGGGGATCGGCTTACTCAATATTTAAGCACTGTCTGTTGACTTGGAATAATACTGCTTAGCGACATCTTTTTTATGTAAGGAATTGTCGTAACTTTTCAGGATATAATTTGAATCATGAAGTTGCGACGGATCATAAAAGATTACTTCTCATTCAATCGGGGTGAGCGCTCGGGCGTAATTGTACTAATTATTCTCATTGTGATTGTTTTTGTTGCTAAGCAGCTTGTATTCTATTTCGAGAAACCAACGCTTGCCGATCGACAACAGTTTGAGAAGGCATTAGCAGAACGCAGCCTACATGGAAATCCTGAAAAGCTTGTAAAACATGAATTATTTCCTTTTGATCCGAATGAGGTTGACTCGATAACCTTATCAAAATTTGATCTACCTCAATTCGTGAAAAACAACCTGATTAAATATCGACAACATGGAGGTCGCTTTAAACGGGTGTCCGATTTTCGCAAGTTGTACGGTATGAGTGATTCTGTTTATGCTGTAATAGAGCCATACCTACTTATTGACTCTTCTTTCGTGATGACTTTTTATGCCAACAAGGTTACTCCTAAAGTAAAGTCGACCAAGGCTGAAGAGGTCCCAGATAGGGAAGTGTTGTTTTCGCAAAAATCAATTTCAATTAACTTGAATAGCGCTTCTGCGTCGGAACTTGAAAAATTGAAGGGAATCGGGCCTGTATTATCGGAGCGGATAGTGAAATACAGGGAGCTGTTGGGCGGGTATATTTCCGTTCAGCAGTTAAAAGAAGTTTATGGTATAAAGCCAGAAGTCTTTGATGTAAACCGAACTTTCGTGTTTGTAGACTCAGTAGCGTTGCGTAAATTAGATCTTAATTTCTTGTCTGTCGATGAGTTGGCTGCACATCCCTATATTAATTATAAAGAAGCGCGAAGAATTGTTGATTTCAGAACAAAAAACGGTTATATTAGCGATAAGAATATCCTTCTTTCCGATTCAATTATCGGAGAGGAACGATTTCGAAAACTGAGTTACTATTTAAAGTAGAATGCATGACGAGAATATATTTATTTGCGCATGAGCGGTTGAAAAGTTAAGTCAGAGGTCTGTCGATCTTTTTAGGTGGAAGTTTCAGTAATAAGGTAATTGCGAGTTAATAATTAATGTAGGTACTTAAACGCATTCAATGCAGAACGCATCAGTCTAAATCAGCAATAATTTGTAAATTTTTCTGGATAAGTTTGATAAGTATGTCAAAATTTCTAAATTTGCGGCTCGAAAAAATTTAAAACATTAAAATTTTATAATATGATCGTTATTCCGGTGAAAGAAGGCGAAAATATCGAAAGAGCCCTGAAGAGATTCAAAAGAAAATTCGAAAAGACTGGTGTTGTTAAAGAATTGCGTGAGAGACAAGCTTTTACGAAGCCTTCAGTAGAGAGAAGAGCTGAAGTTAAAAAAGCGATCTACATTCAGCAAATGCAACGTCAGGACGACTAGTATTAAGCTAGGTTCCTGGGTGCAGTAATTTAGATTGTATGTCCCATCAGGAATCTTTTCTGAAATATTTGCGATTCGAAAAAAGATGTTCGAATCACACGGTTGTTGCCTATAAGAAAGACCTCGATCAGTTTGAAGAATTTTTGTTCAAAACGGTCGGGGATTTTGACGTTTTAACGGTTGATAGTAAGATGGTGCGCTCCTGGGTCGTTGAATTGATGCAGGACGGTATGACTCCCAAAACGGTGAATCGTAAAATTACATCGCTAAAGTCGTTTTATAAATATCTTTTAAGGCAAGAATTGATAGAGTTTAACCCAATGGTCTCGGTTATTACTCCCAAGGTTCCCAAAAAGTTGCCAACTTTTGTGGATGAGGAGAGTTTGCACCGATTGTTGGATAACGGCTATTTTAGAAATGATTTTGAAGGCGTGCGTGATAAGCTGATTGTAAGCTTATTTTATGGCACAGGTATACGTTTGTCTGAGTTAGTTGGATTGAAGGATTCTGATATTTTTCAACATGAAACTTTGATTAGAGTTTTGGGTAAAAATAACAAAGAACGCATTGTTCCTTATCCAAAGAGTTTGAATAACCTGATTGGAGAATATTTGAATATGAGAAAGGCAGAATTTGGAGATCAAGCTCCTTGCTTATTTGTTACCGCAAAAGGAAAGCCAGCCTATCATAAACTGGTTTACCGGGTTGTAAATAACCACTTAGCGTTAGTTACCCCACTCGAAAAGAAAAGTCCGCATATCTTAAGACATAGCTATGCAACCCACTTGTTGAATCGTGGAGCAGACTTGAATGCAGTAAAAGAATTGTTGGGGCACAGCAATTTGGCAGCAACGCAAGTCTATACGCACACATCCACAGAAAAACTACAAAGCATTTATAAACAAGCTCACCCCAGGGCTTAATTTAAAAAAGAGGAGGAAAAGTTATGAACGTAACAGTAAATGCCATTCATTTTACTGCCGATCAAAAGTTAGTTGATTTTGCAGTTAAGAAAACGAGTAAGTTGGATACTTTCTTTGATGGTATTATAGCAGCTGAAGTCATTTTAAAAGTAGTGAAGCCCGAAATCGCCAATAATAAATTGGCCGAAATCAAAATTTCAATTCCTTCTACGGATTATTTGTTTGCAAAGAAACAAGGAGATTCTTTCGAGGAAGCTATCGATTTATCGCTTGATGCTCTTAAAAAACAGCTTACCAAATTCAAAGAAAAGCTCAAAGAAAAATAATTCAAAAAAAAACACTCGAACTTGTGTGTTGATTAAAAATATTTATACATTTGCAAACCCTTTTCGGAGAACATGCGCGTTGTCGGAAAAGGATGCCTAAAACAAGGTAGCTGGCTTAAATAATGTGGCATGTTTGCCGAAAAAGGTTAAGCAAATGTTACGCCGGATTAGCTCAGTTGGCCAGAGCACGTGATTTGTAATCTCGGGGTCCACAGTTCGAATCTGTGATCCGGCTCATATAATAAAAGAAAACGTTCTTTTAAGTATTGAAGAAAAAAAACGATGGGGAGATACCAAAGTGGCCAACTGGGGCGGACTGTAACTCCGCTGGCTTACGCCTTCGTAGGTTCGAATCCTGCTCTCCCCACCAAGAGTTTCAGATGTAATGGTTTGATTCTAATGAATCTAAATCAATGAATTCGAAGCTTGATGTTGCGGGAGTAGCTCAGCTGATAGAGCATTAGCCTTCCAAGCTAAGGGTCGCGGGTTTGAATCCCGTCTCCCGCTCAATATTTGGACTAGTTGCCGGAGTAGCTCAGGGGTAGAGCGCATCCTTGGTAAGGATGAGGTCACGAGTTCAAATCTCGTCTTCGGCTCTGATTGAAATTAAAATAAAATTTAAAATTCTTATTTGTTATGGCTAAAGAACATTTTAATAGGGATAAGGACCATGTTAACATTGGTACCATCGGCCACGTTGACCACGGTAAAACTACCCTGACAGCTGCTATTACAACTGTATTGGCAAAAAAAGGTCTTTCTGAAGTGAAATCTTTCGATTCTATTGACAGTGCACCAGAAGAAAAAGAGCGTGGTATCACTATTAACACTGCTCACGTTGAATATCAAACAGCTACTCGTCACTATGCTCACGTTGACTGTCCGGGTCACGCCGACTACGTGAAAAACATGGTAACTGGTGCTGCGCAGATGGACGGTGCTATCATCGTAGTTGCTGCTACTGATGGTCCTATGCCTCAAACTCGTGAACACATTCTGTTGGCTCGTCAGGTAAACGTACCTCGTTTGGTTGTTTTCATGAACAAAGTTGACATGGTTGAAGACGAAGAATTGTTGGAATTGGTTGAAATGGAAGTTCGTGAATTGCTTTCTTTCTACGATTTCGATGGCGATAACACTCCAGTAATCAAGGGTTCTGCTCTTGGTGCATTGAACGGTGAACCAGAATGGGAAGACAAAGTGATGGAATTGATGGATGCTTGTGATACTTGGATTCCACTTCCTCCACGTGATATCGACAAGCCATTCTTGATGCCTGTTGAAGATGTATTCTCAATCACAGGTCGTGGTACTGTAGCAACTGGTCGTATCGAAACAGGTGTTATCCACACAGGTGATGAAATGCAAATCATTGGTTTGGGTGCTGAAGGTCGTAAGACTGTATGTACTGGTGTTGAGATGTTCCGTAAGATTTTGGATGATGGTCAAGCTGGTGACAACGTAGGTTTGTTGTTGCGTGGTATCGACAAAAAAGAAATCAAACGTGGTATGATCTTAGCTAAACCGGGATCAATCACTCCTCACACTAAATTCAAAGCTGAGGTTTACGTATTGAAAAAAGAAGAAGGTGGTCGTCACACTCCATTCCACAATAAATACCGTCCTCAATTCTACTTGCGTACATTGGACGTAACAGGCGAAATTACGTTGGAAGAAGGACGTGAAATGGTAATGCCTGGTGATAACGTAACTATCAACGTAGAGTTGATCTACCCAGTAGCATTGAACTTGGGTCTTCGTTTCGCTATCCGCGAAGGTGGACGTACAGTAGGTGCTGGTCAGGTTACAGAAATTGTTGCCTAATTCTAGGTAAAAGAAATAAATTGAGAGAAGTCCCGGATCCTCGGATTCGGGACTCTTTTCGGATGAAACTCGGCGGGAGTTTTTGCTGTTTAAAAAGTAAGTTCGACTCTTACTCATCCACCACAACTTATAAAAGAAGTTAGAATGAAACTTAAACTATATTTCGAAGAGGCTTATAACGAGTTAGTACATAAGGTTAGTTGGCCTACTTGGAAAGAGTTGCAAAATAGTGCCTTCATTGTAATGGTTGCTTCCTTTATCATAGCACTTGTTGTATTCGTAATGGATATCTCGTTTGAGAACATTATGAACTTAGTGTACAGTTTATTTTATTAATACGATTGGAGATCTAGAATGAGCGAAAACGTAAAAAAATGGTATGTTCTTAGAACCGTCGGAGGAAAAGAGAAGAAGGTTAAAGAGTATATCGAAAGCGAAATAGCAAATGCTGGACTTCAGGAGTATGTTTCACAAGTACTCATTCCAACGGAAAAGGTTTATCAAATTCGTAACGGAAAAAAGATCGCTAAAGAGCGAAATTTCTTCCCTGGTTACATTTTGATTGAAGCTGCCCTGGTAGGTGAGATCCCGCACATGTTGAAAAATATTACCAACGTGATCGGTTTCTTAGGTGACACCAAAGGGGGAGACCCGGTTCCCATGCGTTTGTCTGAGGTTAATCGCATCTTAGGACGTGTAGACCAAATGGCAGAAGCTGATGCAGAGGTAAACATACCATATGTTGTTGGTGAGACTGTGAAAGTGACTGACGGTCCTTTTAACGGGTTCAACGGAATCATTGAGGAGATCAATGAGGAGAAGAAGAAGTTGAAAGTGATGGTCAAAATTTTTGGACGAAAAACACCTTTGGAACTTAGCTTTATGCAAGTCGAAAAGGAGTAGTAAAATTTATTATTAATTATTATGGCTAAAGAAGTTGCTGGATTAATCAAATTGCAAATTAAAGGTGGTGCGGCTAATCCTTCACCACCAGTTGGACCAGCATTGGGTAGCAAAGGGGTTAACATCATGCAGTTCTGCAAGCAGTTTAACGGCCGTACTCAGGAGTTAGCTGGTAAAGTACTCCCGGTTATTATTACTGTTTATGCAGACAAATCGTTTGATTTTGTAATTAAACAACCCCCAGTAGCCGTTCAATTGTTAGAAGTGGCAAAATTGAAATCAGGCTCAGCTGAACCTCACGCTAAGAAAGTAGCGAAAGTTAGCTGGGATCAGGTTAAACAAATTGCTGAAACTAAAATGGCTGATTTAAATTGTTTTACAATGGAATCTGCTATGAAAATGGTTGCTGGTACTGCCAGAAGTATGGGTATTACTGTAGAAGGTGAATTCCCAGCTAATAACTAATTAAATTTTTTAAGATGGGCAGAATTACAAAAAATAAAAAGCTTGCTCTGGAAAAACTGGAAGATGGCAAGGTTTATAGCCTGTCAGAAGCAACACAGCTGGTTAAGGAAATTACCTTCACTAAGTTCGACGCTTCTGTGGACATAGACGTTCGTCTGGGAGTTGATCCGAGAAAAGCTAATCAAATGGTTAGAGGCGTTGTTTCTTTACCCCACGGTACTGGGAAAGAAGTTCGTGTATTAGCTCTGGTAACTCCGGACAAAGAAGCCGAAGCAAAAGAAGCTGGTGCAGACTACGTTGGTTTGGACGATATGATCGACAAAATCAAAGGTGGTTGGACTGATTTCGACGTTGTGATTACACAACCCCCGGTGATGGGCAAAATTGGCCCACTGGGACGTGTACTTGGTCCTCGCGGTTTAATGCCAAACCCAAAGAGCGGAACCGTTACTATGGAAGTAGGCAAGGCGATCAAAGAAGTAAAGCAAGGTAAAATTGATTTCAAAGTTGATAAATTCGGTATTGTGCATACCTCAATCGGTAAAGTATCTTTCGATGCTCAAAAAATCGAGGAAAACGCACGTGAATTCATGAACACGATCATCAAATTGAAACCTACTGCTGCAAAAGGTACCTATGTAAAGAGTATATATATCTCTAGTACAATGAGTCCTGGTATTCAAGTTGAACCAAAGTCAGTTGACTAGTAAAGAATTGTTGAAATGAAAAAATCAGAGAAATTAGATATCATCGATAATCTGACGCAGGAAATCAATTCTTACAGCCATTTTTACCTGGCGGACGTTGCCGAATTGAATGCCGAAGATACAAGCAATTTGCGACGCCAGTGTTTCAACAAAGAAATTAAACTGGTTGTTGTAAAGAATACACTCTTGCGTAAAGCTCTTGAAAACTCTGCAAAGAACGCAGAAGAGCTTTTCGACGTGCTGAAAGGCAATACATCTATCATGTTCTGTGAAGTTGGTAATGAACCAGCAAAACTGATCAAAGAATTCAGCAAAGCAAATAAATTGAAGAAGCCTGTTTTGAAAGCAGCTTTTGTTGAAGAATCAGTTTACGTTGGCGAAAACCAATTGGATGTATTAGTTTCACTCAAGTCTAAGAATGAACTTCTTGGAGATGTTATCGGATTGTTGCAATCACCAATCAAAACTGTATTGGGTCAATTGCAATCAAGCGGAAACACTATCCACGGCATCCTTCAGACATTATCAGAAAAAGAATAATTTTAGTTACATTTTATCGCATAAAAAATTAAAGGAAAATGGCAGATTTAAAAGTGCTAGCAGAAGAGTTAGTAAACTTGACTGTAAAAGAAGTTAATGAATTAGCTGACATTTTAAAATCAGAATATGGTATCGAACCTGCAGCTGCTGCTGTAGCTGTTGCTGCTCCGGCAGCTGGTGGCGAAGTAGCTGCTGCTGCTGAACAAACAGAATTCGATGTAATTTTGAAAGCAGCAGGTGCATCAAAATTAGCTGTTGTTAAGTTAGTTAAAGAATTGACTGGTTTAGGTCTTAAAGAAGCAAAAGAAGTAGTTGATGGCGCACCTAAAGCTATCAAAGAAAAAGTTTCAAAAGACGAAGCAGAAGCTCTGAAAGCTCAATTGACAGAAGCTGGAGCTGAAGTTGAACTTAAATAAGAGACTAGGGACCATAAAAGGTCTTGATGGTTTAGAGTCCCACGTGTTGTGGGATTCTAAGCCTTTTTGCATATTTAGATTTTAAGTTCACTTAATTTAGTTGATACATGTCATTACACGTTGAAAACCAGAGGATTAGTTTCTCTTCAGCAAAAACAGTATTTGATTATCCAGATTTCCTCGAGGTACAGATTAAATCTTTCAAAGAATTTTTCCAATTAGGAACCACTCCTGAGAACCGGAAAGATGAAGGTTTATTCAAGGTATTCGAAGAAAATTTCCCGATCACAGATACACGCAATAATTTCGTTCTCGAATTTATCGATTATCAAGTTGATCCACCTCGTTATTCGATCGAAGAATGTATCGAGAGGGGATTGACCTATAGCGTTCCTGTGAAGGCAAAACTAAAACTGTATTGTACGGATCCTGAGCATGAAGATTTTGATACAGTCGTTCAGGATGTTTATCTGGGAACAGTGCCTTACATGACAGAAAAAGGTACCTATGTCATTAACGGTGCTGAACGTGTGGTCGTTTCTCAGCTGCACCGTTCTCCTGGGGTTTTCTTTGGTCAGAGTGTACATGCTAACGGTACAAAACTTTACTCTGCCCGTATTATTCCTTTTAAAGGATCTTGGATCGAATTTGCGACAGACATCAACAGTGTGATGTATGCGTATATCGACCGTAAAAAGAAATTACCTGTAACTACACTGTTACGGGCCATTGGTTATGAAGGTGACAAAGATATCCTGGAGATCTTTGGACTTGCAGATGAAGTAAAAGTTTCAAAAACAGGTTTAGCCAAAGTTGTAGGTCGTAAACTTGCAGCTCGTGTGTTGAAAACATGGGTTGAAGACTTCGTGGATGAGGATACCGGTGAAGTGGTGTCAATCGAACGTAACGAAGTTCTGATTGATCGTGAAACTGTTATCGAGAAAGAACATATCGATGAGATTTTAGACTCAGGTGCTAAAACAATCCTTCTGCATAAAGAAGATCACAACTTGCAGGATTTCGCGATTATATACAATACGCTTCAAAAAGACCCGTGTAACTCGGAAAAAGAAGCCGTATTGCACATTTATCGTCAGTTGCGTAATGCAGAACCGCCGGATGAAGCGACTGCTCGTGACGTGATCGATAAATTATTCTTCTCGGAGAAACGTTATGACCTTGGTGAAGTAGGACGTTATCGTATCAACAAAAAGTTAGGACTGGACATCGAGATGAATGTTACAGTTTTGACGAAAGAGGACATTATTGAAATCATCAAATACTTGATCAAGCTGGTTAACTCGAAAACTGATGTTGACGATATCGACCACTTGAGCAACCGTCGCGTACGTACAGTAGGCGAACAAATGTATCAACAATTTGGTGTCGGTTTAGCTCGTATGGCTCGTACTATTCGTGAGCGTATGAACGTACGCGACAACGAAGTATTTACGCCGATTGACTTGATCAACTCAAAAACATTATCATCGGTAATCAACTCGTTCTTCGGAACGAACGCATTGTCTCAGTTCATGGATCAAACCAACCCATTGGCTGAGATGACGCATAAACGTCGTATGTCGGCACTTGGACCTGGTGGTTTGTCTCGTGAGCGTGCAGGTTTCGAGGTTCGTGACGTACACTATACGCACTACGGTCGTTTATGTCCGATTGAAACGCCTGAAGGACCAAACATCGGTTTGATTTCTTCATTGTGTGTGTTTGCAAAAGTGACAGATTTAGGTTTTATCGCTACACCTTACCGTAAGGTTGAAAACGGAACCGTTGATTTGTCAGAAGAGGGTGTACTTTATTTGACTGCTGAGGAAGAAGAAGGTAAAGTTATTGCACAGGCAAATGCTCCGATCGATGAAAGCGGTACTTTCGTGAATCAACGTGTAAAAGCTCGTTTGGAAGGTGACTATCCGCTGGTTGAAAAAGAAGAGGTTCAGTTGATGGACGTAGGTCCTAACCAGATTGCTTCTGTAGCGGCTTCTTTAATTACCTTCCTGGAACACGATGATGCCAACCGTGCATTGATGGGATCAAACATGATGCGCCAGGCTGTTCCATTGTTGCGTCCTGAGGCTCCTATCGTAGGAACCGGATTGGAAGGACCAACAGCACGCGATTCACGTGTGATGGTAGCAGCAGAAGACGATGGCGTTATTGAGTATGTTGATGCTGACGAAATCATCATCCGTTATGATATGACTGACGATGAGAAATACGTTAGCTTCGACAATGAACTTAAAAGCTATAAAATTTTAAAATATCAGAAAACCAACCAAGGTACTGTTATCGACTTGAAACCGATCGTTGAAAAAGGTCAACGTGTGGTTAAAGGACAGATTTTGACAGAAGGTTATGCAACAGAAGGTGGCGAGTTAGCTTTAGGTCGCAACTTGAAAGTGGCGTTCATGCCTTGGCAGGGATATAACTACGAGGATGCGATAGTGATCTCGGAACGTATCGTTCGTGAGGACATCTTTACTTCGGTTCATGTTGACGAATATGCATTGGAAGTTCGCGACACTAAGCGTGGTGTTGAAGAATTCACTTCGGATATTCCTAACGTAAGCGAAGAGGCGACTCGTAACCTGGACGAAAACGGTCTGATCCGTATCGGAGCCGTTGTGAAGCCAGGAGATATCTTGATCGGTAAAATCACACCGAAAGGGGAGTCTGATCCTTCACCTGAAGAAAAACTGTTGCGTGCGATCTTCGGAGACAAAGCCGGTGATGTGAAAGACGCTTCATTGAAAGCTTCGCCTTCATTAAACGGTGTTGTAATCGACAAAAAATTATTCTCTCGCGTTGTAAAAGACAAGAAAGGCAAACAAGCGACTAAGCCGATGTTGGATCAAATCGATGAAGATTTCGATCGTCAGATTAGTGCTTTGCGCGCCCGTTTAGAAGATAAGCTTTTCAACTTGGTTAACGGTAAAACAAGCCAGGGGGTTAAAGATTACTACGGTGGCGACTTGATCGCAAAAGGTGTGAAGTTCACATTGAAACAGCTGCAAGAGATCGACTATTTGACTGTTAATCCGAACAAATGGACAACAGATACAGATAAGAATGAACTGATCCGACAGTCAGTTTTGAACTTCATTCAGAAATATAAAGAATACGAAGCTGTAGCACGTCGTAAGCGTTACAATGTAACAATTGGTGATGAGTTGCCAGCAGGTATTATTCAGCTAGCAAAAGTTTACATTGCGAAAAAACGTAAACTTCAAATTGGGGATAAGATGGCAGGTCGCCACGGTAACAAGGGTATTGTTTCTCGTGTTGTGCGTGACGAAGATATGCCGTTCCTGGATGATGGTACACCAGTTGATATCGTATTGAATCCGCTGGGGGTACCTTCACGTATGAACCTTGGACAGATTTACGAAACTGTACTTGGATGGGCAGGTAAAGAATTAGGACTGAAGTTTGCTACACCGATTTTCGACGGTGCTAGTCTTGAAGAGGTAACTGCTTATACTGATAAAGCCGGTGTTCCAGCCTTTGGTAAAACTTACCTTCGTGATGGTGAAACTGGTGAGCGATTTGACCAACCTGCAACAGTTGGGGTGATCTATATGTTAAAATTGGGTCACATGGTTGAAGATAAGATGCACGCCCGTTCAATCGGACCATACTCATTGATTACGCAACAGCCATTGGGTGGTAAAGCTCAATTTGGTGGTCAGCGTTTCGGGGAGATGGAAGTTTGGGCACTTGAAGCATTCGGTGCGTCACACATCTTGCAGGAAATTCTGACTGTGAAATCAGACGATGTTCTGGGCCGTGCTAAAGCATATGAAGCCATCGTGAAAGGTGAGCCAATGCCGCAACCTGGAATTCCGGAATCACTCAACGTATTGCTGCACGAATTACGTGGTTTAGGTTTGAGTGTAACGCTGGATTGATGACAACGGGACACTCGGTGTTCCTCTTAGTTAATTTGTAAAAAAGACATCGATATATGGCTTTCAGAAAAGATAATAAAGTAAAAAGCAGTTTTTCCAAGATAGCAATCAGTCTTGCTTCTCCGGAAGAGGTTTTGGAACGCTCTCACGGTGAAGTTTTGAAGCCTGAAACTATCAACTACAGAACCTACAAACCAGAACGCGATGGTTTGTTCTGTGAACGTATTTTCGGGCCGGTAAAAGACTACGAATGCCATTGTGGTAAGTATAAGCGTATTCGTTATAAAGGTATCGTTTGTGACCGTTGTGGTGTTGAAGTGACAGAAAAGAAAGTTCGTCGCGAGCGCATGGGACACATCTCTTTGGTTGTTCCTGTTGCACACATTTGGTACTTCAAATCGTTACCGAATAAAATTGGTTACTTGTTAGGTTTGCCTACCAAGAAACTGGATACCATCATTTATTACGAACGTTACGTTGTTATTCAGGCTGGTATCAAAGCTCAGGACGGAATTAAGAATAATGATTTCCTGACTGAAGAAGAATACCTGGATATCCTGGATACACTACCAAAAGAAAACCAATATCTGGACGACGACGATCCAAACAAATTCATCGCCAAAATGGGGGCTGAAGCATTATACCAATTGCTTGAGCGTATCGATTTAGATGATTTGTCATATAGCCTTCGTCACCAGGCAAGTACTGAAACTTCACAGCAACGTAAAAACGAAGCATTGAAGCGTTTGCAGGTTGTTGAAGCTTTCCGTGCCAGCAAAAATATCAACCGTCCTGAATGGATGATTGTGAAGGTTGTTCCTGTTATTCCACCGGATTTGCGTCCGTTGGTGCCATTGGATGGTGGACGTTTCGCGACTTCAGACTTAAATGACCTGTATCGCCGTGTAATCATCCGTAACAACCGTTTGAAACGTTTGATAGAAATCAAAGCTCCTGAAGTTATCCTTCGTAACGAGAAGCGTATGTTGCAGGAAGCTGTAGATTCATTATTCGATAACTCACGTAAATCGAACGCAGTTAAGACTGAAAATAACCGTGCTTTGAAATCACTTTCTGACTCATTGAAAGGTAAGCAAGGTCGTTTCCGTCAGAACTTGTTGGGTAAGCGTGTTGACTATTCTGCTCGTTCTGTAATTGTTGTAGGACCTACTTTGTCATTGCACGAATGTGGTCTTCCTAAAAACATGGCAGCAGAGCTTTACAAACCGTTTATCATTCGTAAACTAATTGAACGCGGTATTGTAAAAACAGTAAAATCAGCTAAGAAAATCGTTGACCGTAAAGATCCTGTTGTTTGGGATATTTTGGAAAACGTATTGAAAGGTCACCCGGTAATGTTGAACCGTGCGCCGACTTTGCACCGTTTGTCAATTCAGGCTTTCCAGCCGGTATTGATTGAAGGTAAAGCAATCCGTTTGCACCCGTTGGTTTGTACCGGTTTCAACGCCGACTTCGACGGTGACCAGATGGCGGTACACGTACCACTAGGTAACGCAGCAGTTCTGGAAGCTCAGATGTTGATGCTGGCTTCTCAAAACTTGTTGAACCCTGCTAACGGTGCGCCAATCACAGTACCTTCTCAGGACATGGTCTTGGGATTGTACTACATGACTAAACATCGTGAAGGCGCTCGTGGTCAAGGTATGACTTTCTATTCACCAGACGAGGTGATTATCGCATACAACGAAGGTCAGTTGGAAAAGCACTCGATCATCAAAGTTAAAGTAGAAGACGTTGACGACAACGGCGAATACTTTAAACACATTGTTGAAACAACAGTTGGTCGTGTATTGGTAAACCAGGTTGTACCGCGTAAAGCTGGTTATATCAACGAGCTTATGACTAAAAAGTCATTGCGTAATATTATATCTGATATCTTCAAGAGAACAGGAAACGCGACTACGGTTAAATTCCTGGATGATATCAAAGAAATCGGATATAAGGCGGCATACCGCGGAGGTCTGTCGTTCAACTTGAGTGACGTTGTTATTCCTGATGATAAAAAAGTGATCGTCGAAGACGGTTATAACGAAGTTGAAGAAGTAATGAATAACTATAACATGGGTTTCATTACCAACAACGAAAGATATAATCAGGTGATCGATATTTGGACACATGCTAACGCGAAACTGACTAACTCGGTAATGAAAACACTGAGCACGGACCGTCAAGGTTTCAACTCTGTATACATGATGTTGGACTCAGGAGCCCGTGGTTCGAAAGAACAGATTCGTCAGTTGTGTGGTATGCGTGGTTTGATGGCGAAACCTCAAAAGTCAGGTTCAACAGGAGCTCAGATTATCGAGAACCCGATTCTGGCGAACTTTAAAGAAGGTCTGTCGGTATTGGAGTACTTTATCTCTACCCACGGTGCTCGTAAAGGTTTGGCGGATACCGCTCTGAAAACAGCCGATGCGGGTTATTTGACTCGTCGTTTGGTTGACGTAGCGCAGGACGTAATTATCTCAGAAGATGACTGTGGTACATTGCGTGGTTTGGTTGCAACAGCTGTTAAGAATAATGAAGAAGTTGTTTCTTCACTTTACGAACGTATCGTAGGCCGTACTTCAGTTCATGATATTTTCAACCCATTAACCGGTGATTTGATTGTTGCAACCGGTGATTTGATTGACGAAGAAGTTGCCAAGAAAATCGAAGATTCGCCAATCGAAAGCGTTGAGATTCGCTCGGTATTGACTTGTGAATCAAAAATAGGTGTATGTAGTAAATGTTACGGACGTAACCTGGCAACGGCAAACTTGGCCCGTCGTGGTGAAGCAGTAGGTGTTATTGCTGCACAGTCAATCGGTGAACCGGGTACACAGTTGACACTTCGTACATTCCACGTAGGGGGTATCGCTGGTAACATTTCTTCTCAATCAATGGTTGAGTCTCGTTACGATGGTATCGCAGAGATTGAAGAATTGCGTACTGTTGAGACAAAAGATGAAATGGGTAACAATGTTTACGTTGTTGTAGGTCGTTTGGCTGAACTTCGTATCATAGATAAAAACACACGTATCCCATTGTCTAACCACACAATCCCTTACGGTTCTAAACTTTACATCGAAAACGGTGCAGAGGTAAGCAAAGGACAGAAGATTTGTGAATGGGACCCATATAACGGTGTAATCATTTCTGAATACAATGGTAAGATTTCATTTGAGAACTTGATTGAAGGTATAACTTTCCGTGAAGAGTCGGACGAACAAACCGGATTCAAGGAAAAAGTTGTCATCGAAACCCGCGATAAAACCAAAAACCCATCATTGCAATTGTTGGATGAAAGAGGCGAAGTAATTCGTTCGTACAACTTGCCGGTAGGTGGTCACATTTCGGTCGATGAGGGTGAATTGGTTAAAGCAGGTAAAGTATTGGTGAAAATCCCTCGTGCTTCAGGTAAGGCGGGTGATATCACAGGGGGTCTTCCTCGTGTTACCGAATTGTTCGAGGCACGTAACCCGTCTAACCCTGCAGTGGTTGCTGAGATCGATGGTGAAATTTCTTTCGGTAAAATCAAACGTGGTAACCGCGAAATCACCGTTACATCAAAAACAGGAGAGATTAAGAAATACTTGGTACCACTGTCAAAACAGATCCTGGTACAAGAAAACGACTATATCAAAGCAGGTACATCATTATCAGATGGTGCTATAACACCTTCAGATATCCTTGGTATCAAAGGACCGACTGCCGTTCAAGAGTACATTTTGAATGAAGTTCAGGACGTTTACCGGATGCAGGGGGTAAAAATCAACGATAAGCACTTCGAGGTAATTATTCGCCAGATGATGCGTAAAGTCGAAATCGATGATGCTGGTGATACTCGCTTCCTGGAAAAACAAGTTGTTGACAAAAATGAGTTCCTGCACGAAAACGACTGGATTTACAACAAGAAAGTTGTTATTGAACCGGGAGATTCAGACTTACGTGCTGGTATGATTATTACTGCTCGCCGTTTGCGTGATGAAAACTCATCGTTGCGTCGTCGTGATAAGAAACTGATCGAAGCACGCGAAGCGATTCCTGCAACATCAGGCCAAATTTTGCAAGGTATCACACGTGCTGCCCTGCAAACACGGAGCTGGTTGTCTGCTGCATCGTTCCAAGAAACAACAAAAGTATTGAACGAAGCTGCAATCCAGGGTAAGGTAGACTACTTGGACGGTCTGAAGGAGAACGTGATCTGTGGTCACTTGATCCCTGCCGGTACCGGTCTGAAAGAATACAAGAACCTGGTTGTTGGTTCACGTGAAGAATACGACCGCATGGTTGATATTAAAGAAGCGGAACACGCAAATCGTGAAGACTAATTATGGAAGATCAAAAGAACAAAAATCAGTTGAACATTGAATTGAGTGAAGACGTGGCTCAAGGAACCTATTCGAACTTAGCTATTATCACTCATTCAACTTCGGAGTTTGTCCTCGATTTTGTACGCATTATGCCGGGTATGCCTAAGGCAAATGTAAAATCGAGAATCATTCTAACTCCTGAACATGCCAAACGCCTTTTGATGGCGCTTGAGGATAATGTGAAGAAGTTTGAAAAGACAAACGGAACGATTAATGTCCCGGGCGGCCATAACCCAATGATACCGCCGATGACTTTTGGAGGTCCGACAGCCGAAGCCTGATTTTTTTTGAGCTGAAAATATTAAGAGCCGCTTTCTTTTTGAGAGCGGCTCTTTTTGTTAGCTAACCGGATGTGGTTCCAGGTAATTTTTTAACCAGGAATTGGTTACGCTCTTTGGCCTAATGATAGGTTGATGTAATCCACGAGCAATTGTATTCTGAGCACAGAATCCAAGTACCCGTGAGATACCAAACATGACGGTATAGAATTCATAGTGAGTCATACCATAGTGGTACAACAATGATCCAGATATTGCATCAACGTTTGGCCATGGGTTTGCGACTTTGCCTCCTTTATAGGTTTTCAGAATATCCGGAACTACCTCAAATAGCTTCTTGACCGTTTGTAGATACGGTGAGTCACTGCAGTGCTGGTCGCCAAACTTCATAAACGATGTAAATCGCGGGTCTGTAACTCGTAGTACAGCATGTCCATAGCCGGGGATTACTTTTCCTTCATCCAGCGTTCTCATTACAAATTCACGGACTTGATCAACGCTGGGCCTGTTGCCGTATTCGTCGTGTATATTGGTGATGAATTTCAGGCACACCTGATTTGCTAAGCCATGCAAAGGGCCAGCTAAGCCATTTAATCCGGCAGATGCGGCCAAGTATATGTTCGAAAGTGCCGAATTGACGACTCTTGATGTAAAAGCGCTGACATTTCCCCCTTCGTGATCGCAATGAAGTACCAAGTAGAGGCGATTCAGATCCGCGAATGAAGGATTGTGCCTGTTGAAGCCAAGGCGATAGGTTAGGGTACTAGCTAAGTCTAATTCTGATTCACTGGACTCGATTACTTCTCCGTTCATAAAAAGAATTCTGTAGATGCCTGCAGCCAAAGCCGGGAGTTTCGCAATTAGATTCAAGGAATCCTCAAGGGTATATTTCCAATAGTCATCTTTGGGAATTCCCTCGTCATATTTTTGTTTAAAGACAGAGTCACCTTCCATGGCCATAATCCCCATGCTGAACAGAGTCATTGGATGGATAGTTTTCGGTGCAGATTTTAACGTAGTCCATACGTACTCGGGGACTTGGCTTCGTTTACTCAACTCGGTTTTTAGTTCTGCAAGTTCTGCTTCGTCTGGAAGGCTTCCTGTTACCAAGAGGAAGAATATTTCTTCTGGCGTCTTGTCTTCAAAGTCGGGTATTTCGAGATTACTTATGAAAAGTCCTTTATAAGGATCGACAAATGATGTGTTGCAGACGAGGCTTTTCATGCCTCGCATACCTCCTAAAATATTTTTGATTGTGATTTCGCCGATAACAGCATCAGGATGGTCATTGTAAAGATGTTCGAGCTCAACGGCCAGCGACTCGATACGTTGTTTTACTTTTGCTAATAGTTTCTCCATAGTTTCTTTTTTACATTTCATCCTTGTTGCCTATCCGAGATTTGTGGTATTTGCGAAACAAGGATTACTTCAGGTGGTTGTTTTCATCCTTTTATTTCAGTTAAATGAGAGGAGCCTTCCCGCTTGATGCGAGAAGGCACAGCTTGTTAATGGTGGCCTTCAAATTTGAAGGAAACTTTCAGTTTGGTCCGGAATTCCAATGTACCTTCGTTGATGTGTACATCCATATGGGTAACTTCGGCAATACGCAAATCGCGTAAGGTTTCAGATGCTTTTGAAATAGCTGATGTTGCCGCTTTCTCCCAAGATTCGGTACTAGTGCCGACCAGTTCGATAACTTTATAAACGCTTTCTGCCATAGCTTACTCCTTTCTATTTGGTTTTATTTGTTTGTACCGATTTTTTGTTGACTCTGTTTCGCAAATTTGCCTGCTTGACAATAGTTTAAGTTTGATTTTGGGTGAAAAAAGGTATAGTAAGAAGAAGTAGATAAAGAAACCCTGCAGGTAAAAATGCTTTTGATAGGTAAAGCTTTCTAAATGTTTTAATTTGAGAGATATGAAATTGCGTAATTCCTTTTATTCTGAACTTCTTTTTCTTATGTTTCGATTTTAGTACTTTCGACAATCAACTATCGACCTACAGTATTTGCTTTTGTTTTGTATGAAATGTGTAAAAGCGATGTTTCTGTATACAACTGAAAAGTTGGTTCCGAACGAACTGAACTATGAAAAAAGATATCAGAGCATATTTGTCCCTTGTCGTAATGCTTGTTTTGACCTCTTGGTCTTCAATTGCAGCACCCCATAGTCTGGATCATACGCGTTTTCAGTATTATACTTCCGATGAAGGTTTGGCGCAGAATACAGTCGATTGCATTTTGAAGGATAGGTGTGGATTTATGTGGTTTGGGACTTGGAATGGCTTATGTCGCTTTGATGGATATTCTTTTACCACTTATCGCCATGAGTCGGAACCAAAGGGTTTGCCCAACAATTTCATCTATACACTCTGTGAAGATAATGACGGTGATATCTGGGTTGGGACGCATCGCGGATTGACCAAATACAACGTTAGTAAAAATAAGTTTGACCTTCCGGATTCGTTGCAAGAGGTGTTTTCCACTTTTACTATCAATGATCTCAAATTTGACTCACGAGGTAACCTATGGGTAGCGACTGAGAATAATGGTTTATGGATTATTCAGTTTGGCGATGAAGTTTCAGTCAAGCAAATCAGTTCTTCATTGGTTGCCGAGAAGCGGATTAATTGTCTGAATTTTGCAAGCGACTTGCTTTATGTTGGGACTCGGTCAGGATTAGTAGTCATAGATTCAGCGAAGGAAGTTCCGATTAACGACTTCAGTCGTATGCAACAGACGGTACAAGGGTTGGAGGTTACTGCGATTTATACGGATACCAGAGGAGATCTTTGGGTTGGTACTGGCATGGGACTTTTTCAACAAGAACGCGAAACAGAAAAGGTGTTTGAATATTATCATAATCCGGATGATCGCAATAGTATAAAACACCTTGCTATTACGTCAGTCATCGAGGATGCCAATCATACTGTGATTATCGGGACTTTAGGGGGATTGGATTTTTATGAACCGGAAATCAATGGCTTTGCTCACTTGGTGCCTGGGAATCTCGAGAATCAGGGCTTAAACAATCCGTTTGTGAATAGTCTGCTGACCGACGATGATGGAAACGTTTGGATTGGAACAGACAAAGGAGGGGTTAATCATTACAATATTTTCCAAAAACCGTTTTATGCGTTTGTACACGATCCTGCAAACAACAATAGTATAAGCTATAATACAGTTAATTCAATTTTGAAAGAGGGTGATGTATTATGGGTTGGCACAGCCGGTGGAGGCTTAAATAGAATAACTGGAAACGGGACGCGAATTGAACGTTTAAACCTAAGCCCCATGACCGCTACATCGTTTGGCGATAACTTTGTATCGTCAATCTTTCGTGATTCCAATAACAATCTTTGGATCGGAACATGGGGAGGCGGATTGAAACAACTGGTATCAGTCAGAAAACAGCAAGTAAAGACATTCAGCCCAATACCCGGTGGTTCTCAAAGTATTGTTTCCGCTTTTATTTCTTCGGTTGCGGAAATGTCACCGGGAGTCTTGTTGGTTGGTACTGAAAGTGGTCTCGATATTTTCGATACGAAAAAGGAAACGTTTAAGCATGTTGCCGATAAAATAGACAAATCCGAGCCGTTAGAGATAGGCTGTCTACTAATTGACCGACAAGGCAATGTTTGGTTGGGCACACGCAAGGGCTTGTTTCGTTTTTATATTGCCGATTTGAAAAACTTCGATAGCTTGGATCAGATTCCCTATGATGTGTATTGGAACATTCCGAATGATTCGACATCAATCCCCGGAAATTACATCATTTCGTTGATGCAGGCCAAAGATGGTACCATTTGGTTAGGAACTTATGGTAACGGCATTTGTGCTTTAACCCAAGACGCTGGGGGAAATGTACAGTTTAAGAACTATACTGAGCAAGAAGGATTGTGTAATAATGTGACTTATGCACTGGAAGAGGATCTTAGTGGAAATATTTGGATCAGTACAGATAAAGGTTTGTCAAAATTTACGCCGCAGACAAAAAAATTCCAAAACTTCTTTGTGAAAGATGGTTTGTTGAGTGACCAGTTTTACTGGGGAGCATCTTGTGCTGATAAAGAAGGGAACCTTTATTTTGGTGGAATTGATGGTTTAAATTACTTTAAGGCATCTTCAATAGAGAAATATACCATCACATCGAGGCCTGTCTTTACTGCTTTCTCGGTATTTAATAAGCCCGTTCAAATTGATGAAGAATACCATTCTCGGGTAATACTGACAAAATCAATCTCGAAAACAAATGAAGTTCAGCTTTCCTATAAGGATGCTGTTATGTCGATCGAATTTTCGGCTTTGGATTATTTCTTACCCGAAAAAGTTCGGTACGAGTATAAGATGGAAGGTGTTGACCAAAACTGGGTAGAAGTGCCATCAACCCGACGTTTTGCGAACTACACTAACTTGTCGGGGGGAGATTACATCTTCAAGGTGCGGGCATCAAACAGTGATGGTGTATGGTCCGACGACATGGCGGAGCTCAAGATCATCGTTCATCCTCCTTTCTACAATACAACCTGGTTTCGTTTTTTAGTGGTTTTGGTTATTAGTTTTTCAGTCATTGGATACATTCGTTATCGGACTCGCTTCCTAAAGGAACAAAAGAAGAAGTTAGAGGAGCAAGTAAAGGAACGAACTGTACAAATTGAACAGCAAAACGAGACGTTGGAGCAACAGGCTTTTCGGTTACAGCGAACTAACCTACAGTTGGAGGAACGGCAGCGCTTGATTGAAGGACAAAAAGTGGAGCTGGAACAGCAGAACTCAAAAATTGCACAGCAACGTGACGAATTAATAGAATTGAATGAGAAAGTAAACCTGATAAACCAACTTCGGCTAAGGTTTTTTACCAATATCTCGCACGAGTTTAGAACGCCATTGACCTTGATTATCGATCCGATTGAGCATTTGATGAGAAAGCTTAAGGACGATAGAAACGCAGTTAACACGTTGAAAATTGTCAACCGAAATGCTCAGCGGCTATTGCACTTGATTAATCAACTGATTTATTTCCGCCGTTTGGAAAATGGAAAGCTTAATCTGCGTGTTTGCAAGGGCGATCTCAACCACTTCCTTTACCAGGTGTTCGAATCGTTTATGGACTTGGCCCAGCATCAACACGTCGATTATCAGTTTGAAGTGACTGATTCGCCGGAGGAAACCTGGTTTGACAGTGAGAAGCTGGAAAACGTATTTTATAATTTGCTGTCCAATGCGTTTAAATATACTCCGGAGAATGGACGCATCTCAATGAAGGTTCGCTTTGTGAAAGAAAAGGATGATTCGGGAATGGATATACCTTTTGTGTGTGTTGAAATCAGCGATTCCGGAATAGGGATCAAAGAGGATGACATGCCATTCATTTTTGAGCGTTTTTACCGGGTTAGTTCAGAAAAACATTCGAATCTGAAAAGCTCAGGAATCGGTTTGGCGTTGACGCTAGAACTGGTTCATGCATTACATGGCCGTATTGATGTTGTGAGTGAAACAGGAAAAGGAAGCTGTTTTAAAGTATTGTTACCCTATACGGATGATCGTTTTGAGGAAAATGAACTGGATCAAACAACGGTTCCTGTAGAAGTAAATTTGCAGGCGAGGGTTGATGTGTTGTTGGAAGATGTAGCTCATTTGAATGAGGAGGAGCAGGAAGATTATGTTGAAAGCGATTCAAAATCAAAACCATTGGTTTTAGTTGTTGAAGATAATTTCGATCTGCGCACGTTCCTGATTCAGACTTTGCGTACTGATTATCGGATGATTGGTGCAGAACATGGAAAAGAAGGCTTGGCATTAGCCAAAAAATATTCACCGGAGTTGATTATTAGCGATGTGATGATGCCGGTTATGGATGGAATAGAATTGTGTAGTCATCTGAAAAAGGATATTCAAACCAGTCATATCCCGGTTATCTTGCTTACAGCTCAGAACATGGTCGAAAACTGGATCGAAGGATTGGAGACGGGTGCTGATGATTATATTCCGAAACCATTTAACTTACAAGTTTTACAGGCAAGGATGCAAAACTTAATCGAAGGGCGACTTAAACTGAAAAAAATGTTTAGTAATCCTGCTGATGTTTCTTTGGCCGAAGTTACAACTAATGCTGTTGATGAGGAATTTATGACTCGTGTTTACGAAGTGTTGGAGAGATCATATCAAAATACTGAATTCTCAGCAAGCCAATTTGCGTCGGAAATGTTTATGAGTAGAAGTTTGCTCTATAAGAAAATCAGAGCGATCACCGATTTGAATATCACCGATTTTATTAATTCTTATAAGCTGAAAAAGGCAATTCCTTTAATTAAAGAGAATAAGTTGCCGATAGCAGATATTGCATTTAAGGCTGGCTTTAACGATCCTAAATACTTTAGCCGCATTTTCAAGAAGTTTTACGGTATGACGCCAACTGAATTTTCATCTGATGTGTAATTCATTGATTCATAGTTTGTTTTAATGGATGTCTTTGGTGGGTGATTTTTATATTCCTGTTTTGTCCACTTGAAATATCCTTTCGTCCTCCCTTTACAATCGTCCTGGATTTACTTTTATGGTAACCTTAATTGAACGATACAAACCAAACTATGATGAAACTAAGAGCTCTTATCTCACATCTGCTTTTTTCTTCCGCAGATTTAGTCTTTTGTTATCAAGCAAGTCTGCTTGTAACACAAAAATACAGAGTTAAAAATAGACATAGACCCGAAGATCGGCGACTATTCCCCTAAAGGGCCGCCGGGAATAAAAGCTTGTTGATTTCGCATACTTGAATGCCGGAGATCTAACCATCACCAATGATGGAATAAGTAACTACATCATTTCATCCATGCAAGTTGTGATTACAGGACTAACGAACCATATATAATTATAAAACAAATAAACTCAATCAAATTTAAACTTATGAAAATAACTAAACTGATGAGGTGCGCTTTGGGCGCAGCAGTTTTGGTCGCATTTAGCCTAGTCGGGTGCGAGAAGACGGATATTTATTCAATCGATGCGCCCCTTGACCTGCAGGCCAGGATCGATTCTGTCGGTAATATTGCTACACGGCAACAGGAAATAGCTGATTCCATAGCAGCAGCCAAAGCCGCGGCAATGGAGGCTCGGCTTACTGATGATGTCTATCAGGTAGGTGCAACTGATAACTCGACTGGTTGGTGGGGCGGACACTCCAAGTATTATCGTTTGGCGACCAATGCAGACACAGTCTACGTGAAGTTTAAAAACTTTACCAGTGGCAACAATGTATGGTGCAACTGGGTACAGGGGATAACCAACGATGTTGCACGTGGTGGTACTGGATATGTTGAATATGCCATTTGGCGTGCCGACAATTACAGCAACTTCGCTTGGGGTACTGAAAATGGTACTGGATGGAACACTGCAAACGACGGTGACACTCACGGTACACAGCAAACCACAAATTATGGCGGTATGGCCACAGATAAAACGGATTTTACTGATTATTCAAATTTAATGAACGGTGCTGATTGCGTTGCATCTATCACTCGTGGAGGAGATTCAATCTATGTAGATGTTACGATGACAGCATTGTCAGGCAAAAAGCTTACAAAATCGTTCTACATTGTCGAAAATGGTATTCAAGACCAACCTATTCGAGTATTCTGGACAATTGAGAACTGTCACCTTGTATTCTATAAAACACTTACGGCTCCATTAGACGAGTTTACACCTGATTTCGAAGTGGATGCAAATTGGGATAGTGGTTCTGTTGAAGAGATTGTAGACGATGTACCTGCGGAAACATACAGAGCAGATATGACTGCAACAATCACAACAGCATCAAACGAAGTGTTCACATACACATTTTTTGCAGATGGATTGCCTTATACAGGCTATGGTTCATTCTTGCTTACAGAAGGTGGACACATGGTAATGAATCCTACCGAAACATATTATTGTGCGCTTGCAGACACTGCAAATAGTTCTGCATGGTATCATCCTTATGCTGTGGCAACAACAATTGGAAATGAAGACAATTCAACAGGTTGGTGGTCGGCATTTACTGATTATACAGCAGTAATTGGCGAAGGATATTTTCATTACAAGTTTGTAAACTATACTAGTGGAATATTTAATTGGAACAACTGGGTGCTTGTTTTAACAGACGGACAGAGCCGTGCTAGCAAAAGCTACAAAGAATGCTTTGTATTACGTGGCGATGCAGCTGGTTGGGGCGACTACTTTGCAGCTGAAAATATGACTAATGACTATGCTGACATTGATGGAGATGGAGATATTTGGAACGACTACCGGAGTTATATGAACGGTGCTACTGTTGAAATTTCCTTGAAAGTTTCTGCTGAGTCTACAACTAAGTCGGCGATACTTAGCAAAGCATTAAACCCTGGAGAGACTATAGAATAGCACTTTAATGTTGGATTAATCAATAAGATAAAAAGTATTAAAACTATGAAATATATATATTTAATCCTGTTGGGATTGCTGGCGGTTACGCCTGCAGTGTATGCAGAAGGCAGCGGTAATGCCGATCAAATGTCGATGAACCAACCAGGCGACATAACGGTAAGTGGGAAAGTATCCGGTGAAGACGGCAGCCCGCTTCCAGGAGTTACTGTGGCTGTTAAAGGAACGACCAACGGTACCATCACCGATTTTGACGGAAATTATAGTCTGAAGGGCTTACCCTCTAATGCGACACTGATTTTCTCGTTTGTAGGAATGGAAATGCAGGAAATCGCAGCAACCGGAGGAACCCTCAATGTCATCATGAAAGAACAATCCATCGGCTTGGAGGAAGTGGTTGCCATTGGTTACGGTACACAACGCAAGGTTGACCTTACAGGTTCAGTTGCGATTGTTGATGCGGAAGATATGAAGAAAGTATCAAACTCAAACATCTCGACAATGCTTGAGGGAAAAGTTGCCGGTGTTCAAATTACATCCGACGGACAACCGGGCGCCGACCCTACAGTACGTATTCGTGGTATCGGTTCGTTCGGTAGCACGTCACCTCTCTACGTTGTTGATGGTGTACCAATGGGAACAACAATACGCGATTTCTCTCCAAACGATATCGAAACCCTACAGGTATTAAAGGATGCTTCTGCTGCCGCAATCTACGGTTCGCGTGCAGCCAACGGTGTGGTTATCATCACTACAAAGCAAGGTAAAAAGAACCAGGCTATGAAGATAGACTACAGCGGTTACGTGGGTGTCGATCAAGTGCAGGATGGAGTGTATGATGTTATGGATGCTACCCAATATGCCGAATACGTTACGATGGCATATGGAAACAGTGGCATGGATGTTCCTGGTGGATACAATCCTGAAAGTGATAACTATTTGTATGCTGCTGACGGGACACCGTTGGTTGACACAAATTGGTTCGATGAGGCGTTCAAAACAGGTGTTCGTCAAAATCACAACATCAACTTCTCAGGAGGTGGCAATAACAATACTTACAACATCGCTCTCGACTACTATGGCCAGAAAGGAACAATGGTAGGTGCCGGTCCGAACTTCGACCGTTACACTGCTCGTGTTAATAATACGATGGATGTTAAGTTTATCAAATTCAAAACTAACATCGTGTATAGTCACAGCAATCAGGACAATATGGCTCTTAGTAACGCTAACGAGTACGTACAGGGTCTGTATGGTGCACAATATCCGGTGATGGCTTCGGCTCTGCTTTTACCTCCAACCATTAAAGCTTACGACGAATCGACTTGGGTTCTCGACGATAAAATTTCCGCCGCATCAGAATACAACTACGACTCTTACGGTTATGGTACTTACTATGATGATGTTCATGGAGACTTGCGTGTGACGAACGTTCTTCTCACCAATAGTTTACTAAAGAGGAACTCGAAAGTTGACCGCGTTGTAGCTTCAGGTTCTGCAAATGTAGACCTGATAGGCATGGTTGGTCGTGAGAGCAAGAATTACTCGTTAGCTTACAACCTTAACGTGTCGTACAGCAAAACCTTAGCAAAAGACTTTACATTCGTGCCTGCATTTATACAGAGTACAACAAATTACTTGTCAAAGAGCAATGAGACGCTGTCTGAAGGCTACCGTAACTATAGCGATGCACTTATAGAAAACACGATAACCTACGATGGTAAATTTGGCCGCAGTCACATCAATGCGCTTGTTGGTCAAACATTCGAGCGTGAAGTTTTTCACACACTGACAGGTAAAGGTGTTAATATGCCCGAACCATACTATCTGCAAGTAGGCAACGCAGAGACGACATCATCAGCAAGCAGTGAAACCGAGCACGTATTGGCATCGTACATCGGTCGTGTTAACTACGATTTCGATCAAAAATACCTTCTTTCGGTAACAGCACGTCGTGATGGTTCTAGCCGTCTATCGTCAGAAGACCGTTGGGGGTGGTTCCCATCTGTGTCCGGAGGTTGGCGTGTTGAACGTGAAAACTTCTTCCCTGTAGACAAATCGACTATCAACCTGCTTAAGGTTCGCGGTAGCTATGGTGAACTTGGTAATGAAAATATTGGTGAATACCAATACATGGATGTTATGTCGAGAGGTAACTATACCTATAGCTTTGCAAATAATAAGGTTACCGGCTCTGCAATATCAAACTATGTAAACACAGCCATCAAATGGGAAAAGAAGAAAACGCTTGACTTTGGTCTCGATCTGGGTATGTTCGACAACAAGTTGGAATTTACGTTCGATTGGTATAAGTCAACGTCAGAAGACCTTCTTTATGATGTAGCAGTTCCAGCCAATGCTGGTGTTACCAACTCAACAGTAACAATGAACGCAGCAACTATGGTTAACTCAGGTTTGGAGTTCCTGCTTGCCTATCACAATGGTCAACACGCTGTCAAGTATGACATCTCTGCAAACTTATCGACTCTTAAAAACGAAGTAACACAGTTGGGCGTTTCAAACGAACCTCGCACCGATGGCTATTGTCGTACAGAGGTAGGTCGTGAAGTTGGTTCATTTTATGGCTATGTTGCTGATGGTATCTTCCAGTCGCAATCTGAAATAGATAACAATTACAACGACGAAGGCGGGTTAGTGACTCAGAATGGCGCAGAAGCGGGTGATATAAGATACAAAGACCTCGACAATGACGGCGAAATTACCAACCTTGATCAAAAATTTCTAGGCAGTGGTATCGCGAAGATTCACTACGGTTTGAATGCACGTGTTGAATATAAAGGTTTTGATCTGAGCGTATCGACCTACGGTGCTGCAAATTTTAAAGCGGTAGATTTTGTTGATGTCACATTGCACAGCTCATATGGTGCACTTAACAAGAGTGTTGATCTTTTGAATGCGTGGACACCAGAGAACATCAACACCAATGTACCCCGCATTGCCTATAAATCGACGGGTTCAATCACTAACGATATGTTCAGTCAGCGTTTTATCCAGAATGCATCGTATCTGAAAATTGCTAACGTCGAACTGGGCTATAACTTCCCTAATAACTGGTTTGGTGGCAAGGTTAGCGGTGTTCGTGTCTATGCATCGGCTCAAAATTTGGCCACATTATCTAAATACAAAGGTTACAACGTAGACTTCGCCGGAGGTACATTCACTCCTGGTTACAACTACTGTTCGTATCCAACACCACAAACCTTCATGTTTGGAGCACGCTTCTCATTCTAAAAAATAATCAAAAAAATAGGGTATCAATATGAAAAGTTTAAATATAATTCTAACAATGTTGGCGCTTATTGGAGGCATGACAGCCTGTAATGACGCACTCGATGTTACGAACCCGAACAATCAGACAACCTACGATTTTGGCAATACAGAGTCTGATCTTCAGGAGGCTGTCATTGCATGCTATAACCGCATACGCCTTGAAGGTACATTTGCCCGCGTTGGCTACACGATGGATGCTGTACGTGGCGATGAAGTCTGGAACTCATCTCAACAATGGTATTTGGATTGTGACAATCTTAATGGTACGGCTGAGTATTTTATGTCGGAGTGGCCATGGCGTGATCTGTACCATGTTGTAAACCGTACAAATCTTGTATTGTCGAAAGTTGATGGTGTGGAGATGGCGGAAGATTCTTATAACCAGATAAAGGGACAGGCCCTTTTCCTCAGATCGCTGGCATACTATCAATTGGCAACTTATTACCAGACTGTTCCATTAATTACAGACTATGATTCTTATTCAGATATCAATACCATGTACGCATCTAACAATACGCAAGATGAGGTGTTTGACCAAATTGAGGCTGATCTCACATCGGCGATGCAAATGCTGCCATCGCGCGATGAAGGTGGCGAGTGGGCTCAAGGTCGTGCAACAAGTGGTGCTGCTGCCGGATATTTGGCTCGTGCATTGATGTTCCGCCATAAATATTCAGAGGCTTATGATGTACTGAAAGACATCATTGCCGGCGAAAAGTACGGACATTATCAACTTACAGCCGACTATGGTGACAACTTCAGAGAAGGTTCTGCATACGAAAATAACTCAGAGAGTCTCTTTGAAGTTCAATTTATGGACTATGGCACAGGAGGTACCGACGAAGAGTGGACACCTGTAAATATAAGCTCAGAAGCAACTCAGGGGCACGCTGTAGAAAGTAACTATGCTTCTCAGGAATTGGGTAGCTGGGGAGACTTGGCTGGTTCTCCCTGGTTGTATAACTTATTCAAAAAAGAGAAATGTACAGATGGAAATCTCGATCCTCGGTTATACTGGACATTTGTTACATACGAATCTGAATATGATGACTATACAGACCTGAAAACTGCGGCATATCCTAATGGAGATCCTCGTTGCAACACTGTTTATCAACAAGACATAACTGCAACTCCGTTATCGAATAATGCCCAGGGCGGTATATCAATAGCTAAGTTCACGAATGCACGCAACAACATCTATAGTTCTATTACAAACGGTTTGCACTGTGGTGTTAACTTGCGTCTGATGCGTTATAGTGATGTTTTACTGCGTGCTGCAGAATGCGAAAATGAAATCAATGGCCCAACTCAAACAGCTATCGATTACATTAACATCGTACGTGAGCGCGCTGCGCTTGCAGATCTTAAACTTGCTGACTTCCCGTCTGCTGATGCGTTATTCGAACAAATCGCAAACGTTGAACGTCCTAAAGAATTCGGTTGCGAAAACGGACGTGGTATTGACATACTTCGTTGGGGTTTCTTCTACAATTCAGATCGTCTGGATCAATTGAAGCAACATGGTTATTATAAGCTTGATGGCACAGCCAACACAGATGAGCTTACTGCCGAAACCGCTAGTGCTTCATCGTTCCAATACTTCTATAAAGGGCATGAATATTTTCCAATATATCAATCTACTCTTAATGCTAACCCTAACCTTGTTGGGAATTCGGCAAACTTAAATGAAGATAATGGACCTGCTTTCACAGCTAAATGGACTGTTCGTCCTGTTGTCGAGTAGAAATCATTCTCTAAAATTAGCGACTTCCTTATCGGCATTTTGTTTGAATGTTCATAAGGAAGTCTCTTAAACTTTAAACTATTAGGCATGAAACTTAAGTATTTACTGATTTTATCTATCAGCATAACTACTCTAACATTTGTAGGGTGTAAAGATGATAATAATGATGATCCTAGTGGGGGAGGCGATCCTGGCACCGATACAGATTTTACCATTCCAACATATGCCGACGACTATTCTGCGATAGCATCGTGGTCAAATCGAAACGACTGGAACCTCGCCAATGTTCACGACCCATCGGTTGCCTATTACGACGGCTATTACTACATGTACGGCACCGACGCTTCTTATGGCAACGAGGCACAGGGGCATGGACATTTTCAGGGAAAGCGTTCAACAGATTTGGTGAATTGGAGTTGGGTAGGTGGACCTTTTTATGATCCACCTTCTTGGGTAGCTGATTCGCTCAACGCTATTCGTTCGCGCATGGACTTGGATGCTATTGCCGCGGGTGATATATCTTACGGTTACTGGGCACCTGTAGTACGCAAAGTCAACGTTGGAGGGCAGGATATCTTGCGTATGTACTACAGCATAGTGATTGATAATTACATCAAAACTGGTGCAGTCAACACCTCTTCCAATTTTGATGGAAGCTGGACTGAACGCGCCTTTATCGGTATGTGTGAATCAACAGATCCTGCAGGGGCAGTATGGACTGACAAGGGATTTGTTACCTGTTCATCATCGGATCGCGGCCTTGACTATAATCGCTCGAGTTTAAATGACTGGAATGGATATTTCTACTATAACGCTATCGACCCTACATATAGCGTAACACCTGAGGGCGAACATTATCTCATTCATGGGTCTTGGCATAGCGGTTTTGCCCTATTGCAACTCGATCCAACAACAGGTAAGCCGCTAAACACGCTTGGCAATCCTTGGGCAAGCAGTGCAAGCGAACTGACAGCCAGATACGGAGAGCGGGTTGGTACACGTACAGCCGGGTCGCGTTGGCAAGGTAGCGAAGCTCCCGAAGTAATATATAAAGATGGTTACTACTATTTGTTTATGGCTTACGATGGCCTCGATGTCCCATACAATACCCGAGTGGTCAGAAGTACAAACATCGAAGGCCCATATTACGACATTACCGGGCGCAATTTCACCAATGGAGCCGGTGATTGTTATCCTATCGTAACCCATCCTTATAAATTCAATCTTAGCTACGGATGGGTCGGTATCTCGCACTGCTGTATCTTCCAAAAGGAAAATACCGACGAATGGTTCTACATGTCGCAAGGACGATTACCTGTAAACGTTGGTGGTAATGCTTACTCCAATGCCATAATGATGGGGCATGTACGCCGCATTGTATGGTGTCCGGCCTCTACTAGCGACCCCGACGACCTGTGGCCAATAGCATTGCCCGAACGTTATGCGGCCGTGCCTGATTACGGTACGATAACCCAAGACTCGCTTGTAGGAACATGGGAGCACATAAATCTAGCATACAACTATGGCCAGCAAGATGGTGCTACTGCTCTAACTCTAAAATCTGACGGTACGATGTCGGGGGCATTGACTGGTAGTTGGAGTTACGATGCGACTAAAAAGCAACTAACCTTGGGCGATGTTATTGTTTGCGTTGAACGTGAAGTTGATTGGGAAGCGAGCCCACGCCGTGTAACGCTTGTCTATGCAGGAACTGAAAAGAATCTTAACGCAACATATTGGGGCAAGAAATCAAAGTAAACACGAGAAGTATGCAACGACAAATAAAAGCACTTAGTAGAATTGTATTCACCCTGATAGGTGTTGTGGTGGGGCTGCAACTTTACGCACAATCCATAATTGTGCACGACCCGGTGATGATTCGTGAGAACTCAACCTATTATATATTTGCAACAGGGATGGGGATTGACGTTTGGTCGTCGAAAGATATGAAAAACTGGACCAAAGAAAAGGCTGTATTCGATGTTGCACCTCAATGGGCTGTGGATGCTATTCCCACTTTTGAGGGACACATATGGGCACCGGATATCTCCTATCATAATGGCTTATATTATTTGTACTATTCTGTTTCAGCCTTTGGTAAGAATACATCCTGTATCGGTGTGGCAACTAATAAGACACTCGATCCGGATGATCCTGAATTTAAATGGGTCGATCATGGTAAGGTGATTCAGTCTTACCCCGGTAAAACAGATTGGAATGCAATTGATCCCAATTTAATTCTAGATGAGGACGGAACCCCATATCTGTTTTTCGGCTCGTTTTGGAATGGTTTAAAACGTGTTCGCTTAACTCATGATTTGTTATCGGTTGATGAGGATGTTGCTGGTATTCCAACGGTAGCTTCACGTAAGGGAAAGAAAGTCGATCCAGATGAGCCATTGGAAGATGCAGGAGCTAATGCCATTGAAGGACCTTTTGTTTTTAAGAAGGGGGACTATTATTATCTTTTTGCTTCAATCGATTATTGCTGCCGTGGTGAGAAAAGTACCTACAAAATGATTGTTGGCCGCTCCGATAAACTCACCGGCTCGTTTGCTGATAAGGATGGGAAGGATATGGCTCATGGAGGCGCTAAAATTGTTCTTAAAGGCGACAAGAACTGGCACGGCGTTGGACACAATGCGGTCGTGAGTTTTGACGGTAAAGATTATCTGGTTTTCCACGGTTATGATGCGAAGGATGGAGGACGTCCTAAATTATTGATTCGCCGAATAACCTGGGATGAAAGTGGATGGCCAGTAGTTAGTTTATAGCAGTGTTTAAATACGTTTTCAAGCTTAAAACGAAGTAAAAGGGTTTGGATGCTTGAAATGAAAAATCCCTGACTGGAGTTTTCCTGGTCAGGGATTTTTTTATCTACTAATTGTATAACTGATCTTTAAAAAATTTGCTAGTTCAGATGAAGAAGCGCCATCAATTCTTTTTCATGAAGTGGCTTCAGTTCGTTAACAATTCTTTCAGCTTTTTTGTCACCGTCCATCGATTCTTCTTTTTTTGTCATGTAGTATTGGAAAGAGAAAGCTAGCATTTCGTCAATGTGTTGATCTTTATAGGGGTGAATGTAGTGGAGAAACTCTGTAGCACGCTTCAGCCCGTTATAAAATAATTCAGTTTCTTGATCATTTCGTACTTTCATAGCAGCTAATTGGTGTACGGTGCGATATAGTTTGCGGAATTCTTCCAAATTGATTTTGGTATCAGTAGCATTCCTTTTTATATTAGCATTTCTCATGACGTATAACTTTAAATTAACTCTTGGTAACGTTGTCTTAACAAATTTATGACAAAATGCTATTTCTACATCATGGTCACAGATGTTAAAGAATATAGTTTGGAATATTTATCGCATAAGAAAGAGGCTATCCGGTGAAGGAAAGCCTCTTTTCGTTATAATTAAATGTGAACCCCCCGAAGGTCTAGTTTTTATAAACGAGTGACAAAAGCCCTTTATGGAAAAGTGGTTGCAATTCCCTTACGATTCTTTGAGCCTTTTTATCACCATCCAATGCTTCTTCTTGCTTTATCTTGTAATATTGAAAAGAGAAATTGATCATCTTGCTAATTTTAGGATCAATATCAGGATTTATATGATATAGAAGCTCTGCAGCTCTTTTTAGGTGTGCATGAAATAACTCGTTTTCTTTATGGTTACGAGTTCTCATTGCTACTAATTGGTGAACTGAACGGTATACATTTGTGAATTCGATTAAATCAACTGTTTTTTTTGTTGACTTCTTGCTAAGTGTATTTACATATCTCATGATGGTTAACTTTAAATTAATATTAGGTAACGTTGTTTTAACAAATATGTGACAAAATGCTATTTTATCCATCATGGGAACAGATGTTAAAGAGTATACGCTGAGCTTTTTTAAAACATAAAAAAGGCGTCCTTATTGGACGCCTTTTGCTCTTAACTTTACTCGAATTTACTTTAATTGGATCAAAGCAACAGATTTGGAGGGGAGCTCAAGACTTAATTTGCCATTCTTTGGTTTTTTAACCTCAAAGTTTTGCAGGTTTATTTTCTCGTCTTGGTCAAAATCGTTGTAGTCATTCATATTTTCCCCGGTGACGATTTGTCCGCTTGTTGCAGAAAAACTCATATCAGATAAGTCAATATCGAGACTTTCAGCTTTATTCGGATTCAGATTACAGAGCGTAATAGATAGCACTCCATCCTTTTTTGAGGCAGATGCGCTAATTGCAGGAAGTTTCTTACCGTCAACAACGTAGTCGTTGCATTCTAAATTTATAGGGATTAACTCCGCATCTTGGTGTACTGCATACATTTTAAAAACAAAGTATGTCGGGGTTAGTACCATTTTGTTTCCTTTTGTCAGGATAACTGATTGAAGAACATTAACCATTTGTGCAATGTTGGCCATTTTTACACGGTCAGCATGGTTGTTGAAGATGTTCAGGTTGATGCCGGCCACTAAGGCGTCGCGCAATGTATTTTGCTGATAAAGGAATCCTGGATTTGTTCCTTCTTCTACATTAAACCAGTCTCCCCACTCGTCAACGATCAATCCAATTTTCTTTTCGGGATCGTATTTATCCATGATTGCTGAATGCTTATCGATCAATTCTTCCATTCTGAGTGTATTGTTCAGAATTTTGAACCATTCTTTTTCGCCGAAATCAGTTGCCGATCCTTTGTCGGTCCAGCCTGTTGTAAACGTGTAATAGTGGAGAGATACACCTTGTGCCAGATGGTAACGGCTTGTTTTCTTCATGACTACTTCCATCCAGTTGTAGTCGTCGATATTCGGTCCTCCGGCGATACGATATAAATCACCGCGGCAAAAGGTTGCGAAACGATTATATAGATCGGAGTAATATTCAGGTGTCATATTACCACCGCAGCCCCAGTTTTCGTTACCTATTCCCCAGAATTTCACATCCCATGGTTTTTCGCGACCGTTTTGTTTACGTAAATCAGTCATGGGGCTAACATTTGAAGAGGTAACGTATTCGACCCACTCCGATGCTTCTTGAACAGTTCCCGAACCTACATTTATGTTGATGTAGGGCTCTGCATCTATTAATTCACAGAAGTTAAGGAACTCGTGCGTTCCAAAGCTATTGTCTTCAGTAACGCCACCCCAGTTTACGTTTACAATTGAAGGGCGTTTTTGGCGCGGTCCAATCCCATCTTTCCAGTGGTAGGTATCAGCAAAACATCCTCCTGGCCAGCGAAGCAGTGGAATATGCATATCTTTCAATGCTCCCATAACGTCTTCGCGATACCCATGAATGTTCGGAATGTCCGAGTCTTCACCAACGAAAATACCACCGTAAATACAGTGTCCCAGGTGTTCTGCGAAGTGTCCGTAAATTTCTTTACTGATTTTTGTTTGTGCTGAATCGGGTTGAAGGGTGAGTTTACTTTGCGCGGATATGTTTAAACTTAAAAAGCAAAGTAAGATAAAAAGTAGCGTGCTATTATTTTTCATGAGTTTGATATTAGTATATAGACAAATTTAATAAAAGTATCTTGTACTTTTATGGAGATGTACTGTATAACATCTAAGCTTTTGCGTGCACGGCTATGCAAGAAGGCTGATCTTTTGATTTGGATCAGCCTTTTCCTTACGCGGGGCGTAGTTTTTTTAGTAGGAAGAAGTTCCTTGGGTCATCTGGTTCTCCGTAATTGTGGTTACTAAGCTGCTTAGATAGACCTCCAGGTTTGTAAAACCGCTGATTAAGTTTGCTTGATTTCCATCTGTTTTATCGTTCTTATCAAGTTTGTTAGATATTTCCCAGTTGTCAGGCATACCGTCACCATCGGAGTCTGTTGCTGCGGATGTAGCAGTTAAAACAGGCCAGGAGCCGACAGCAGTCTGTGTATCAATTAATCCGTTGATGCTACCATTACCTCCGTCCATGTAGGTTGGAGTTCCTGATGTTAGGTCGCTTATTATTCGTTGATCGATAGCATCGCGAACTAAACTAGCACCTGCATAGTGGAGTACTTTATCGTAGGCTACTTGAGCCGAATGTGTTGTGATTTCGGGAGCCTCGATTTCTGAACTAAGCATTAAATCTTCTTTGGTAATGCTCGGAGCACGATCGCCGAATGAGCTGTGCAAATGTAGTCCATCCCAATTGTTCGATGTAACAGATGAACTGGCAGTCAGAATATTCCCCGAGAGATAAAATCTACCATATACACCTAACGGCTGGCTATTCGTTCCGTCGTCAGCATAAGCCTGTATAATACGGCTTGTATTTTTGCTGGCCGGACCAGCTTTATAATAATTATTAATCATGTTGTAGCTGCCGCCTTCACCAGCATATGCCACATTTCCACCCCAGTTGAACAGAACATTGTTGCGGAAATCGACGATTTCTTCGTCCGGTTTATTAGAATATCGACTTCCGCAAAAGCGCGGATTACGGCTATCGTGGTCAGCTAATAAGTTGTGATGAAATGAGGCTTTTTTACCGCCCCAAATTCCACCGTAACCGTGTGTGCCTTTGTCGTGAACCGAATTTCGCAAGCTTTCTGATAGAATACACCACTGCATGGTAAAGTTTGAATTATCGTAGAATGAAGCGCATTCATCAGTACTCCAACTCATGCTGCAATGGTCAATTATGATGTTGGCGTGATTGCGTCCCCATATGGCGTCGTTTTCCGTTTGGGTCTCATCACCTAACCGAAAACGCATATAGCGAATGATTACATTGCTTGCATCAACAACGACCGAGTAGTCGCGGATACAAATGCCATCACCTGGGGCTGTTTGGCCAGCAACAGTCAGGTCGCCATTCTTAATTGTTAAATTCGATTTTAGTTGAATGTTGCCTGAAACAGCAAACACAATGGTCCTTGCACCCGTTTGGTTAACTGCGTAGCGTAACGATCCTGATGTAGAATTATCCTCAAGTGTCGTGACGTAATAAACATCACCTCCGCGGCCTCCGGTCGTGTAGCGGCCATATCCTTCAGCTCCGGCGAATGCCGAGCCGTCGGTTGGATAAGCATTTTTATCATCAGTGGCTTCATTCTCTTCCTTCGAACTTGTAATAACGTCATCGTGTTCATTTTTTGAACAGGATGAGGAAATTAGTAGCATTAAAGCTAAAAAAAATATGATTTCTGAATTCATAGATGTTTTGTATTAAGTAAATCTCCGGCCATCGCATCTTTGGGAGATTGTATTTTATAAAGTGAGAATACACGTTACGTTTTAATTTAATTCACTCTGTCAACCAATGGTTTGCGGTTGGTTCCTTTTTTCAAAGTCGTCGTTTTTTCAGGTCAAAACTCAGGGCAATGTAAGCGTTAGTATTTTTGGGTGGGGAGTTCAATTCGTTCGCGTTTGTACTAGTCACTTTGCCTTTACTACATCTCTCTTGCATGATTGACTATTTCAACATGTAACCGTTTTCTAGACTGGATTAAGAGCAATGGGGTGTTATGTAATAGAAATTTAAAACATATAATCGTTTAATCCATTGCAATAGTGTAAACGCCGTAGAGATATCTGTTGAAGTTTTATTTGAAAAAATTGAAGCCCCTAAAAAGCGGTTTAGGGGCTTCATGGAAACTAATCCATTGGTAATTTAGATTCTAAGTGTCTAAATACTATCTTCTCCACCTTGGATCACCGATTCCTTCCGTATAAATTGGATGGTTTCTGACCTCATCGGTATTTTTAAAGTACATACCATCCAAATTATAAAGGTTCATATCGGTGTCATCCAGCATACCAATGGGATAAGGATCTACCAGTAAATCGCCCGGTGTAATCGGAGTTGCTCCGGTTTTTACAACGGCTGCTTCTGGTCCAGGGATATTCAAATCACCGGTTCCTCCG